>JAAZHF010000301.1 GCA_012510865.1 Gammaproteobacteria bacterium | reverse complement strand
GCGCGCAGCACCGACCGCGCCGACCCGTGCTGCCTCGGCCGCAACCGCGCTGGCAGCCGCATCCGCAGCCGACCCACTGGCCGCGCTCGCCGCGCCAGTCGCCGTGTTACGGGCCGACACCGCCGCATCACGCGCTACGACCGCATCGTCCGCCGCCTCCTGCGCCGCATCGCGCGCCGCGATGGCTTCGGGGGTCACGTCGCCTGTGTCGCCCTTGGGGCCTTGGATGCCCTGGGGACCTTCCGACCCAACCGCACCCTGCACACCCTTGGACGCAACGGTGATCCGGGTCGGCTTGCTGGTGATCGTTACAGTCGTCATCACACCACCTCGATCCAGATTCGGGGAGTCGTGTCGGGGCATCCGCCGGGCAGGGCCATTTCCACACGGATCCAGTTGACGCGGCCCGACCCCATGCGGACGGCCAGCGCCTCGGGGATGAACACCTCGAACTCACCCGCAGGCCCGTCGGTCACGGTCACGGTCCCGCCCATGAGCGCCTTGGGGTAGCTGTCCACGATGGAGAGGGTGCGGCCCGTCAGGTCGATGGCCCCGTCCTCGTCGGTCCAAGTGCCCTGAATCCGCACGCACTCGCCCTTGCTCACTTCAACTGCATCACTCATCGCCAATCCCCAGATGCTCCAGCGCGTGCTGGATGAAGGCGGCCTTGATCCCGCCGATGATCTCTGGCGCCGTGACGCCGCCGTACTCGTTCCCGATGATGTCCGCGACCTCCTGCCTGATCTTCGGCCCCATCGTCTTGGCCCTCAGCACGTCGCCGCTGTAGTGCCACCATTCGGTGTGCCAGACGATCCGGCCCTGAACGCTGGGGCTTCCGTCCTCGTTCGGGTCGAAGAACAGCTCGACGCGGCGGGCATAGAGCACGTCCCGGTTGTGCTCGTCTAGCTGGATTGCGACTTCGGTCATGGCTCCTCCGTGGAAATGATGGCCAGGCGCTGCGTGCCAAGGGTGCCGCCGACGTTGCGGGGCCAGTCGCCGGACGCTGCGGTGATCCGCGCCCGGTACTCGAAGTCCTCCGTGCCGGTCGCGTTGTCGGTAAACGTGGACGATCCGCCCAGCTCCCAGCGGTGCAGGTAGCCAAGGGCCGGCTCGAAGTCGATGAAGCTGCGCGCGCCATTGACGTTCAGGCTGCTGACCTGCGTCCACACCCCGGACCCGTCCCGGCTCCGCTCCAGCACGACCGTGGCCGTGAGGGTCGATGCGCCTTCGTTGGTCGGCAGACGCCCGGCTTGCAGGTAGGACAAGCTGAAAACGACGACCTTGGGATTGCCGTTGGTGCTGAAGCGCCCGGTCGATACCTGCGCCGTCGTGCTTACCTGCGTGGATTGCGCAGCGTTCTTCAGGATGCCGGCGGACAGCGTGCCGCCGAAGTAGGCGTCGCCAGACGTGTCGAACCAGATCTTTCCGTTTCCCTTGGAGCACCCTGACGCGCCAACGTTCGGCCCGTACCAGAACACCAGGTCTCCGTTGACGCCGAAGGTGTGCCCGATGATGAGCTGCGCGGCCCCCCGCCAGATGCGCAGGTAGCCGTTCTGCCACTCCATGCCCATCCCGGTGAGCGTGGAGATGACCCGGAACACCGTGGCGAGGACCGAGAAGCTCGACGTGGTCCCGTCGTTCTCGCTGATCGTCCCGGACACGTGGCCATTCACATCGAGCGCGACCGTGTGCTTGGCCTTCAGGCGGTTGTCCACCGCGTCGATCTCGACTTCCATCGACTGCATGGCCGCCGCCTGACCCGCGAACGGGGCCTCCAGGCTGTAGGGCGTCGCGATGTCGCCGGTCTCCAGCTTCAGGTTCCTCGCCGCAAGGAACCGCTGCGCCGTCGCCGTGCCCTGCATCCGAACGACGACCATCAGGCGCTCGGCGGTCCCCGGCGCGGTGACGGTGAGCTTGAACCGCCCCCAGCCGGTGCCGCTGCCGGTCACGCGCGGGCGGGAGCCGGAGTTGATCTCGACGCCCGCCGAGTTGAACCAGCGCAGCTCAATGAACGGAGCCGGTCCAGTGGCGTACACATACAGGTCGCCCGAGACGGTGAACGTCCTCCCCGCCGCCGACAGCAGGTGCAGGTACGGCGAGGCCGTCATGATGCCCACGTCAAAGAACGTGGACGCAGGCATCGGGCCGAACAGGAACATCCTCCCGTAGCGCCCGCCGAATTCGTTTCCGATCTGCGCAAGCGAGCCGCTGGTGCCGACGAACGACCAGCCGGCAAACCCGGTGTCGCCCGTGGGGTTGGGCAGCAGGTTTGGATTGCCCATCACGTCCATGCGGGCGGTGACGCCGGAGATCAGGGCGGCGTTGGCACTATCCCCAGCCGCGCGTGCCGACGCTTCGTTCGCCACCATCGCCTCGGTCGCAAGGCCATCCGACCCACCGGGCAGGCGGGCATAGACCGCGTCAAGCCGCGTGGATTCCGCTTCGATGTCGGACGTGTTCTGGTTGCCGATGCTGATTGCAGCGGCCACCGCCTCACCCAGCGATGAGTAGTCGCCGATCAGCTCCCAATAGGTCGGGCTGGTATCAGGCTGCTGCCCGGTGCTTGCCAGCGTCGCCCGGTACAGCTTGCCGTCGAACTTGACGATGTCGCCGACCTGGTACGCCTCAAGCGCGTCCCAATCCTCGGCTCCTACGATGTCCCCGACTTGTGCCGCGATGGTGTCAACGCGGTCGGTCAGGTCGCCGATCTCCTCCTCGATCTCATCGTAGATCTCGTCAATCACCTCGCCGAGATTGGATGTCAGGGTCCGGACGATCCGGGTCATGCCTGTCGAGAGGACGCCGGATGTGTTGCGTGCCCGGATGCAGAACGTCCACGTGCCCGCGGGCGGCTCGACGGCCTCGAATTCGGCGGTGTAGTAGCCCTCGCCCAGCGGGGTCATGAGATCCCAGTCCGGGTCGATGATGTCGCCGGCGGTGTACCGGACCTCCGCGCCGGCAAGGTTGGCCGACTGCATCGTGGATTCGAGATAGCCCCACGAGTACTTCCGGATGCCGCCCGCCCCCTCCACGACGTTGAACACGTCGAACACCGGGGGCGGCGTGTCGGCCTTGCTGGTGACGTAGACCGTGCTGACCGCGTCTCCGGCGTTGCCCTCGGCGTCGAAGGGCCGCACGACGATGGCGTACTCGCCGGCTTCGTCGATGCGCCACGTGGCCGTGCGGGTGACCGTCTGCGCGACCTCGACCAGAGGCTGGCCGGTCTGCGCTGCATAGACGACCGAATGGCTGGCGTGGCCGGTCACGTCGAACGTGGCCGTGAGCTCCGTATACTCCCCAGCCCCGACCTGCACCTGCGTTTCGCCGATGACGAGATTGGACGCCACGGGCCGAGTGCTGTTCGGCGGCACCACGACCGGCGGCTCATAGTCGCCCGTCTTGACGTAGGCCCAGAACTCCGACGACTCGGGGACCACCGAAACGCGGGCACCCCTCAGCCCCGACTCCGGCGCGAGCGACGTGACCCGGACCGTGTAGCCGGGCGTCGCCTTGAAGTCGTAGATGTAGGTCG
>JAAZHF010000300.1 GCA_012510865.1 Gammaproteobacteria bacterium | reverse complement strand
GCCGCGCAGGCCACGGTGGAAGGCGGCTCCGGCAGCCGGCGCGCGCACTCGCTGCATGCCTACTTCCTGCGCGCGGGCAACATCGAGGCGCCGATCGTCTACGAAGTGGACCGCACGCGCGACGGCGGCAGCTTCTCGGTGCGCCGTGTCACCGCGATCCAGCACGGCAAGGTGATCTTCTTCTGCGCGGCCTCGTTCCAGGACAGCGAGGCCAGCGCCGAGCACCAGCTGACCATGCCGGAGGTGCCGCGGCCCGAGGACCTCGAACCCGCGCCCGCGATCCCGGACGCCGTGCTGGCCTCGCTCCCGACCAAGATCCAGCGCTGGCTGGACCGCAGCGGGCCGTTCGAGTTCCGCCACGTCTATCCGCGCGACGAGCTCAACCCGCCCAAGCGCCCGCCCTACCAGCAGGTCTGGTTCCGCCTCGCGGAAAAGGTCGGCGACGCGCCGGAGCTGCACCGGGCGCTGCTCGCCTACGCCTCGGACTTCCACCTGCTCGGCACCGCGACCTTCCCGCACGGGATCAGCTACTACCAGCCGGACGTGCAGATGGCCTCGCTCGACCACGCGCGCTGGTTCCACCGCCCGTTCCGCGCCGACGACTGGCTGCTCTTCTCCATCGACAGTCCCAGCGCGCAGGGGTCGCGCGGGCTGGCGCGGGGACTGGTCTTCGACCGGAGTGGGCGGCTGGTGGCGAGCACCGCGCAGGAGGGGATGATCCGCGTGGTCGACCAGGGGCGGACCGGGCACGTCCCGGCGCCGGACTGAGCCGTGCGCCAGGTTTTCTCCAGCGCCCGCATCGAGAACGTCGAGGCGGTCGCCCGGATGCTCGAGGACGCCGGCATCGAGGTGCGGATCAGCAACGGGCGCTCCTACCGCGGCGCCATCCGCGGCAACTTCAGCTACCGCGACGGCGTCGACGGCCGCCCGCGTCCGGCCGTGTGGGTGATCCGCTCCGACCAGCAGCCCGAGGCCCGCCGGATGCTGCGCGAGGCCGGGCTGCTGCAGGAGACGACGGTCCGCGGCGACAGCTTCCTGCCGCCCCCGGCGTCGCTGGCGTCGGGCGACCGCGGGCTGCTCGCCGCGCGCGGCGGCGGCGGAAGATTCCGGCTGGGCCTGCTGCTCGGGGTCGCGGTGATGGTCGCCCTGGTGATGGTCGCCTACCGGGCCGGCCGGGATCCCGGGCCAGCCGGGCCCGCGGCGGCGCCGGTCGCGGCACCCACGGCCCGCCCCGCTCCCGCGCGCGCCCCGGACGCCGATGTGCCGATGATCGCCACCCTGCCGGCCGACAGGTTCGTGATCGCGACCCCTCCCGCACTGGCCGCCACGCTGCTCCGCGCGGAGCTGGCCGCGGCCGGCACCCGGACGGGATGCCTGTCCATCGACGGGGCGGACCCGCCGCCGCGGCTGCTGCAGGAACTGGCGGACGGGGGCCTCGACGTGGCGCCGGCTTCGGACTGCGCCCCGGGCCGGCTCCGGGTGGCCGTCGACGCCTATGCCACCGACGGCAGCGGCCGCGGCGCTGTGCAGCTGACTTCCGGCGACGCGGCCGCACGCTCGATCGCGGTGCGGCGCGAGGGCCGCGACTGGCTCGTCGAGGACGCACCCTGAGCGGGGCCCCGGCTCCCTCCTCCCCCATCGGTCACGTTCCGCGCGCCCGGACGTCCCGGTAGCATGGCGCCCGCCCGGCGCCCGCAACCCGAGCAGGTTCCATGTCCACCAGCGCCATCGACGCCCTCATCCACCGCGAGCTGCCCGCGGCCGCCGGCGGCTGCGAGCAGGCCTACACCCGCATCATCGTCGCCAGCCAGAACGTCGTGACCACGGTGGCGCTGGCCATCACCCGCGATCCGACCGCGAGCGAGGACATCGCGCAGGAGGCCTTCCTCTCCGCCTGGCAGAACCTCAAGCGACTGCAGAACCCGTCGAGTTTCCTGCCCTGGCTGCGCCAGATCACCCGCAACCTGGCCTACGACCACCTGCGCCGCCACCGCAACCGAGCCGTCGGCGGCGAGGCGGCCGAGATCGCGATCAGCCATGCCGCCGACCCGTCGCTGCTGCCGGAAGAGCAGCTGATCGACGCCGAACGCGAGCGGATGGCCGCCGAGCTGATCTCCGAACTGCCCGAGGACAGCCGCGAGGTGCTCCTGCTGTACTACCGCGAGGGCCAGAATTCCCGCCAGGTGGCCGAGCTCCTCGGCCTGTCCGACGCCGCCGTGCGCAAGCGCCTGTCGCGGGCGCGCAAGACCCTGCACTCGGACCTGCTGTCGCGCTTCGGCGACTTCGCGCGCTCCACCGCGCCGGGAACCGCGTTCGCGGTCGGCGTCACCGCGATGCTCGGCGTCTCCCGGCCGGCGGCCGCGGCGGGCTTCGCCAAGGTCGGCGGCAGCGTCATCGGCAGCGTGTTCGGGCGGGGCCTGCTCGGCACCGCTGGAGCGCTCGGCGGCGGGCTGCTCGCGGGGCTGCTGACCGCGTGGCTGGGCCGCAGGATGCTGGTCGCCTACGCGGACGACGAGGCCGAACGCCTCGACATCCTGCGCGTGTACCACACCTACCTGTGGACGACCCTGCTGGCGATCGGCCTGGTGATGGCCTCGCTCTTCGTCTTCGAGTCGATGGTGCCGACCTACGCGCTCGCCCTCGCCGCCATCGCGATCGCGAACTACCAGCTGCTCGGGCCCCTGGCGCACACGATGCATCCGCTGCTGCGCAGGGACGCCATCCGCAATCCGGACGGCGCGCGCTCCCGGCAGCTGCTGTACCGCCTCACCTTCGGCAGCAGCGGCGTGGCCATCAGCAACATCGCGGTGATCGGCGGGCTGGTCCTGGTGTTCCTCAGGACCTAGCGCGGCCTGCCCGCCCGGAGCTCGGCGAGGTCGAGGAAGCCGTCGCGGTCGTCGTCCATCCACGCGAAGCGTGCGGACAGGCGCGGCATCTTTTCGTCCACCTCGACGCGGCTGAGGCGGCCATCGCCGTTGAGGTCGGCTGCGGCGAACGCGTCCGCCATGCGCTGCTCGCGGCGCTCGCGCATTTCCCGCAGCCTCTGCTCGCGGTGCGCCAGCACCTCGCTGCGAACGAGATGGCCGTCGCCATTGGCGTCGATGGCGTCGAAGGTCGCGGCTTCCCGGCGCGCACCGGGCTCCTTTCCACCGCGGGCCTGGCGGGCCGCCTCGCGCCCGGTGCGCGCGGCGTCGAACTCGGCGCGGCTGACGCGACCGTCGCCGTCGGCGTCCATGCGCGCAATGCCGTGGTGCAGATCGTGGCCGCGGTGGAAGGCGTGGCGCCGGTGGTGCCGCGGGCGTTCGGACGGCGCGGTCCGGGTCGCGTCGGCCGTGGCGGTCGGGGCGTCCGTCGCAGGCTGTGCCAGCGCGAGGCCCGGGATGCCGAGGGACGCTACGGCCAGTGCGATGGCGAAGGACAGGGGGGCGAGCTTCATGCGGATCTCCTCGGTGCGGGCAGCAGGATGCTGCAGATGGTCCCTTGAACGGCCCGGGCCGGCGCGGGTTGACCTGCCGCAGGGGGCGTTCAGCCGGTAGCAGGCCGGCGGCGCCACGCACGGGCGCAGAATCCTGAGCGCATGAACCGCCTCGTCCCCGCGCGCGCCCGGCGCGCCTGCCATGGCTGAGGGCCCGCCGCTGCGCCTGTTCCAGACCGCGGGCCATCCCTGCGGCTACTGGCCCGACCGCACCGCCCACGACCTCGTCCTGGACCCGGCCGACCCGCGCCTTGCCGACGCCTATCCGCGCGCACTGGCCTGGGGCTTCCGACGCTCCGGCGACCTCGTCTACCGGCCGCGCTGCCAGGGCTGCCGGGCCTGCGTGCCGGTCCGGCTCCCGGTCGCCGGCTTCCGCCCCGACCGCAGCCAGCGCCGCTGCCTCGCGCGCAATGCCGACGTGCAGGCGCGGATCCTGCCCGCGGGGGAAAGCGCCGAGCGCTTCGAGCTCTACCGACGCTACCTCACGGGCCGCCACCCGGGCGGCGGCATGGACGGGCACGGCAAGGCCGAATTCGCGCAGTTCCTGGTGGGCACCTGGTCGCAGGGGCGCTTCCTGGAGCTGCGCGCCGGCGGGCGACTGCTCGCGGTGGCGGTCACCGACCTGGTGGAGGATGCGCTCTCGGCGGTCTACACCTTCTACGATCCCGACGAATCGGCGCGCGGGCTCGGCACGCTCTCGATCCTCCACCAGATCGACTGGGCCCGCCGGGAGGGCCGCCGCCACCTCTATCTCGGCTACTGGATCCAAGGACACGCGAAGATGGACTACAAGCGCAGGTTCCAACCCCTCGAGCAGTTCGACGGCCGCGGCTGGCGGCCGCTGCCGCGCAGCGGTGCCGCATGAGCCCGCGCCTCCCCGTCGCGTCCGCGCTGGCCGCCATCGCCCTGGCCGCCTGCGTGCGCGTCAACGTCCACGGCGATCCCGGCCAGGCAATGACCACGACCCTCCGCGTCGCCAGCTACAACGCGTCCCTCTATTCCGACCAGGCCGGCGGCCTGCTGCGGCGGCTCGAAGCCGGCGACGACGGCGCACGCAAGGTGGCCGCGGTGCTGCAGCAGGTGCGCCCGGACGTGGTGCTCCTGAACGAGTTCGACCACGCCCCGTCCGGACGCGCCGCCGATGCCTTCCAGCGCCTCTACCTCGAAGTCCCGCAGGCCGGCGGCAGGCCGCTGCGCTATCCCTACCGCTACATGGCGCCGGTGAACACCGGCGTGCCCAGCGGCCTGGACCTCGACCGCAGCGGCCACGTCGCCGCGGCGACGCCGGTTGCCGGTGAAGACGCGGCCGCCGCGCGCTCGCGCGGGAACGACGCCTGGGGCTACGGCCTGCACCCCGGCCAGTACGGGATGCTGCTGCTGTCGATGCACCCGATCGACGCGGCGTCGGCTCGCACCTTCCAGCTCCTTGCCTGGAACGCATTGCCCGGCGCCGCGCGCCCGATCGACCCGGCGACCGGGGCGCCCTGGCACGACGACGCGACCTGGGCGCAGCTGCGGCTGTCGTCGAAATCGCACTGGGACGTGCCCGTGCACACCCCGCTGGGCACCGTGCACGGCCGTGCCTCGCACCCGACCCCGCCGGTGTTCGATGGCCCCGAGGACCGCAACGGCGCGCGCAACCACGACGAGATCCGCCTCTGGACCGAGTACATCGACGGCGGCGACGCGCCTTGGCTCTGCGACGACGCCGGCCGCTGCGGCGGACTCGGGACGGACGCGCGCGTCGTGATCCTGGGCGACCTCAACAACGATCCGGTGGACGGCGACGGTCGCCACGACGCCATCCTCGGCCTCCTCGCGCATCCCCGCGTGCTTCGGATGCCGGCCCCGCGCAGCGCGGGCGCGGCGCATGCCGCCGGCGCGGAGCGGCCCGGCAGGCGCGGCGACCCGTCCCACGCAACCGGTGACTTCGGGCCGAGGACCGGACCACTGCGCCTGGACTACGTCCTGCCGTCGGCCGGATTCCGCGCGCTCGCGTCCGGCGTGTTCTGGCCCGCGCCCGGCGAGGAGCACGCCGGTCTCGTCGACGGCAGCGACCACCGCCTGGTCTGGGTCGACCTCGCCGACTGAGGCGCGCCCGCCCGCCGGTGCGCGGCGGAACCGGTCTCAGGGGGCCGGCTTGGCCGCGGTGTCGCCCTCGGGCGCGGCCTCGACCGCCGGCGACCCGGCCCGGCTGCTGTCGGGCACGGCCAGCGCAGGGGCTTCGGCGGGCGGCGCCGCCGCACCGATCGTCGGCAGCGCCTGCCCGGGCGCCTGCGCCTCGTGGCTGCGCGGCCCGAAACCGAACATGCCGCCGCTCTGGCGCGACACGATCATCCGCACCATCGAGGTCGGGACCATCAGCTCCAGCGTCACGTCCTCGCCGGTGGGCATGCGGCCGTTCATCGTCAGCTCGATCAGCGCGCCGCCGGTGTCGATCTCGTCGCAGGGCACGTGCGGGCCGACCACGGGACTGTCCTGGATGTAGGGCTTGATGGCGTCGCCGAGCGCTTCGATCGCCTGGGGGAAGAAGAACACGGCGTAGCCGTCGCGGCCTTTCATCGATGGGGGCTCCGGAGGATGGAATGGCACATGATCGCAGGCGCTGGCCCTGCCCGCCCCCGCAGGCGTCCGGCCCTTCCGGGCGGCTTGACAGGCTGATATCAATCCGATATCACAATGGAACGCCACCCGGCCTCACGGAGACCGCCATGAAGGAAAACCCCGTCCGCTCCCTGCCCGGCATCCCGATGCTGCTCGTCCTGCTCGCGATCGCCATCGCCTGCGGCTGGTCCTTCGCCCGCGCCGTGGCCGGCGACGGCGCCCCGCTGCAGCGCGCCGGCGCGCTCGCGGTGGGTGTCGCCGCCGTGTTCTGCCTGCTCGGCCTGTACATGGTCGAGCCCAACCAGTCCGCCGTGCTCAGCCTGTTCGGCAAGTACGTCGGCACCGTCCACGAGAACGGCCTGCGCTGGAACAATCCCTTCTTCACCAAGCGCAAGGTGTCGCTGCGCATCCGCAACTTCGAAAGCGGGAAGCTCAAGGTCAACGAGCTCGACGGCAGCCCGATCGAGATCGCCGCCGTGATCGTCTGGAAGGTGGTCGATTCCGCCGAGGCCGTGTTCAACGTCGACGACTACGAAAGCTTCGTCCACATCCAGTCCGAGGCGGCGCTGCGCGGGATGGCCACCAGCTATCCCTACGACCAGCACGAGGAGGGCCAGATGTCGCTGCGCAGCCATCCGGTGGAGATCTCCAGCGAGCTCAAGCGGCACCTGGACGAGCGCTTGGGCTCGGCCGGCGTGGACGTGCTGGAGGCGCGCATCAGCCACCTCGCCTACGCGCCCGAGATCGCGCACGCCATGCTGCAGCGACAGCAGGCCAACGCGGTCGTCGCGGCGCGCACCCGCATCGTCGCCGGCGCCTGCGGCATGGTCGAACTGGCCCTGGCCGAGCTGGAGAAGAGCGGCGTCGTCGCCCTCGACGAGGAGCGCAAGGCGGCGATGGTCAGCAACCTGCTGGTGGTGCTGTGCAGCGACCGCGGCGCGCAGCCGGTGGTGAATTCCGGATCGCTGTACTGATGCCCGGCGCGCCCGCCAACCGCCGTGGATCCCGCCGTGGCTGAGAAGAAGGCCTACGCGCTGCGGGTGAACGCCGAGGTGCTGTCGGCGGTGCAGCGCTGGGCGGACGACGAACTGCGGAGCGTGAACGCCCAGATCGAGTACGTGCTGCGCGAAGCGCTGCGCAAGGCCGGGCGGCTGCCGTCCGGCCCCCGCACCGGGGGCGGCGCGGGCAAGGAATGAGGGTCGCGCCCGCCGGGCACCGACCGCGACCGCCCGGCCGAGCGCTGGCGGGGGGCAGCGCCAGCCGTTAGCCTCGTGCCATGCGCGGCCGCGACGCCATCCTCGCCAACACCCCGGACATCGAGCTGTGGCCCGGCGGCGTGCTGCGCGCGCGCGGCAACCGCGATGCCCGCGCCGTGGCGCGCGCCCGGGTCGGCCTGAGG
>JAAZHF010000299.1 GCA_012510865.1 Gammaproteobacteria bacterium | reverse complement strand
GGCCTACCGCATCGCTGCGCACGCGGCCGACCTGGCCAAGGGCCACCCCGGCGCGCAGCTGCGCGACGACGCGCGGTCCAAGGCGAGGGTCGAGTTCCGCTGGGAAGACCAGTTCCACCTCGGCCTCGACCCCGGGAAGGCGAGGGAATTCCACGACGAGACCCTGCCGAAGGACGCCCACAAGCTCGCCCACTTCTGCTCGATGTGCGGACCGCACTTCTGCTCGATGAAGATCACCCAGGAGGTGCGTGGGCACGCGGCCCGGCACGGCGGCGCCGACGACGAGGAGGTGCGGAGGGGCATGGCCGGCAAGGCGGCCGAGTTCCGCGCCCAAGGGGCCGAGCTCTACCGCCGGGGCTGAACGGAGGCAAACGGGGCCGCGCGTCCGTGGCCCCGCGCCACCCGTGGATCACGCGCCGCCGCCGCGGGGGCGTGCTAGCTTCGGGACATCCAGGAAAAGGAGGATCCGCCATGGCCCGTATCCGTCCATCGAGCATCCGCTGGCTGCTCGTCGCCCTGCTGGCCGGCGTGCTTGCCGCCTGCGCCACCGGCCCGCGCGTGAGCTCCGACTCCGACCCGCGCGCCGACTTCTCGGCCTATCGCACGTTCGCGTTCTATTCGCCGCTGGCGATCGAGCGCGAGGGCTATGCAAGCCTGGTGAGCGGCCGCATGAAGGCCGCCGCCCGGGCCGAGATGGAGGCGCGCGGCTACCGCTACAGCGAGGACGATCCCGACCTGTGGCTCAACATCAACGCCTACCTCCAGCAGCGCACCGACGTCAGCACGGTCCCCTCCGTCGACTACGCCTACTACTACAGCTACCGCTACCGCGGCTACGTGGCGGTGCCATTCTGGCACGACCGCACCAGCGTCCACCGCTACACCGAGGGCACGATGAACATCGACCTGGTCGACGCGCGGCGCAATGCGCTGGTCTGGGAAGGAATCGCGGTCGGCCGGGCGTCGCGCAACCAGGACCCGGTGGAACGCGACGCCGCCATCGACAGCACGGTCGCCGCGATCTTCGCGCAGTACCCGCACCGCGCAGGGTCCGGGGCCCGCTGACGCACCGTGGTCGCACGGCGGGCCGGCGCCGGAGGCCTGATTCGCCATCCGGCGCGCTGGCCCGCGCTCGCCGCGCGCCACCCCTCGGCGTTGCTGCTGGCGGTACAGCTCGCAAGCCTGCTGGTGTATCCGCTCGTCGACGGCCGCGACACGCGGGTCCTGTTCAGCGCATTCACCCTGGTCGCGGTGCCGCTGACGGTCTGGGTGGTCTTCCGCAGCCACGCGGCCAACTGGTTCGCCTGGGCGCTGGCGATCCCGGCGATGCTGCTTGCCGTCGGCGCGATCGCCTTCGGGGCGCCGGCGCTCGCGGCCGGCTCTGCGGCGCTGGAGTCGGTGCGGTACTTCTACGCCGCGGGTGCGCTGATCATCTACATGCTCGAGGACCACACGGTGACGGTGGACGAGCTGTTCGCAGCCGCCGCGGCCTTCACCCTGCTTGCCTGGGCATTCGCCTACGCCTTCCTGGTGTGCCAGGCGCTGGCGCCGGGGAGCTTCATCGGGGCGGAGGAGCCGGAGCGCCCGCGGCGCTGGCTCGAACTCCTGTTCCTGAGTTTCTCCACCCTGTCAGGCACCGGCAACGGCGACGTGATGCCGGTGCTCCCGTATGCGCGGGTGCTGGTGATGCTGGAACAGTTCGCCGGCGTGGGCTACATCGCCGCGGTTGTGTCGCGCCTGATCGCGCTCAGCATCGTGCGCCAGCGGGGCCGCAGGGGCGGCTGAGGACGAGCGCGCACCGCCGCCCGCATCCGCGTCGACGCGGCGTCAGCCCTCCTGGTGGCGCCTGATCGCGTCCTGCAGCAGGGACTTGGCCTCGTCCGCGCCGCCCCAGCCCTCGAGCTTGACCCACTTGCCCTTCTCCAGGTCCTTGTAGTGCTCGAAGAAGTGCCCGATCCGCTCGAGCCAGTGGCCGGACACCTGGGAAATGTCGGTGATATGCGCGTAGCCGGCAAAGACCTTGGGCTCCGGGTCGGCAAGCAGCTTTTCGTCGGTGCCTGCCTCGTCGGTCATCTTGAGCACGCCGACCGGGCGGCAGCGGATCACCGAGCCCGGCACCAGCGGCAGGGGCAGGATCACCATGACGTCGGCCGGGTCGCCGTCGCCGCAGATGGTGCCGGGAACGTAGCCGTAGTTGCAGGGGTAGCGCATGGGCGTCGACAGCACGCGGTCGACGAAGATCGCCCCGGACTCCTTGTCGACCTCGTACTTGACGGGCTCGGCGTCCTTGGGGATCTCGATGATGACGTTGATCTCGTCCGGCGGGTTCTTGCCGGTCTTCACATGGTCCAGGCCCATGGTGGCTCCAGTCGTGGGACGGCGCCGGGGGGCCGGGCCGGGGGGGGGAAGCCGGACATTCTACCCGCCGCTGCTGCGTCGCACCAAAAATCCCGCGGGGACAAATGAAAGCGGCCCCCTGGGGGGCCGCCTGTTGGATCGGAGCGCCGTGGACGCTACAGAAGGGGGACCAGCAACAGCACAACGATGTTGGTCACCTAGATCAGCGGGTTCACGGCCGGGCCCGCGGTGTCCTTGTAGGGATCGCCGACCGTGTCGCCGGTGACCGCGGCCTTGTGCGCCTCGGAGCCCTTGCCGCCGTGGTGGCCTTCCTCGATGTACTTCTTGGCGTTGTCCCAGGCGCCGCCGCCGGTGCACATCGAGATCGCCAGGAACAGGCCGGTCACGATCGTTCCCATCAGCAGGCCGCCCAGGGCGTCCGGCCCCAGGGTCAGGCCGACGATGATCGGGATCACCAGCGGAAGCAGCGACGGGATGATCATCTCCTTGATCGCCGATTTCGTCAGCAGGTCGACCGCGCGGTCGTACTGCGGCTTGCCGGTGCCCTCCATGATGCCGGCGATCTCGCGGAACTGGCGGCGCACCTCCTCCACCACCGCCCCGGCGGCGCGGCCCACGGCCTGCATCGCCAGCGCCCCGAACAGGTACGGGATCATGCCGCCGATGAGCAGGCCGATGACCACGTCCGGGTTGTCGATCGAGAAGTTCACGGCGGTGCCGGAGCCCTCGAGCTTGTGCGCGTAGTCGGCGAACAGGACCAGCGCGGCCAGGCCGGCGGAGCCGATCGCGTAGCCCTTGGTCACGGCCTTGGTGGTGTTGCCGACCGCGTCGAGGGCGTCGGTGGTCTCGCGGATCTCGGGCGGCAGGCCGCTCATCTCGGCGATGCCGCCGGCGTTGTCCGTGATCGGGCCATAGGCGTCGAGGGCGACGATCATCCCGGCCATCGACAGCATGGCGGTCGCGGCGATCGCCAGGCCGTAGAGCCCGGCGACCTCGTAGCAGCACCAGATCGCGGCGGCGACGACGATCACGGGCGCGGCGGTCGACTTCATCGACACCGCAAGGCCGGCGATCACGTTGGTGCCGTGGCCGGTCTCCGACGCGCGCGCCACCTGCTGCACCGGCGCGTATTCGGTGGCGGTGTAGTACTCGGTGATCACCACCAGCGCGCCGGTCAGCACCAGGCCGACGATCGCGCACCAGAACAGCGGCATCGCGAGCCCGGGGGCGAACATGCCGTGGGTGATGAACCAGAACGCGACCGCCGCGAGCACGCCGGAGACCGCGAGCCCGCGGTACAGCGCGTTAATGATCTTGCCGCCCGGCCGCGCCTTGACGAAGAAGGTGCCGATGATCGACGCGATGATCGAGGCCGCGCCCAGCACCAGCGGATAGACCACGCCGGCCCAGCCGTAGGTGGCGTAGGCGATGCCGCCGATCAGCATGGAGGCGATGATGGTGACCGCATAGGTCTCGAACAGGTCGGCGGCCATGCCGGCGCAGTCGCCGACGTTGTCGCCGACGTTGTCGGCGATCACCGCCGGGTTGCGCGGGTCGTCCTCGGGGATGCCGGCCTCGACCTTGCCCACCAGGTCGGCGCCGACGTCGGCGCCCTTGGTGAAGATGCCGCCGCCCAGGCGCGCGAAGATCGAGATCAGCGAGGAGCCGAAGGCCAGGCCGATCATCGGCTGCAGCGCGGCCTCCACCGCCAGCGCATCGCGCCCCTCGCCGACCACGAACATGAAGTAGCCCGCGACGCCCAGCAGGCCCAGGCCGACCACCAGCAGGCCGGTGACGGCGCCGCCGCGGAAGCTGACCGCGAGCGCCTCGTTGAGCCCGACGGTCGCCGCCTGGGTCGTGCGCACGTTGGCGCGCACCGAGACGAACATGCCGATGAAGCCGGCCACGCCCGAGAGCACGGCGCCGATCGCGAACCCGATCGCCGTCGCCCAGCCCAGCTGCGGCACGAAGCCGATCACCAGGAACAGCACCGCGCCGACGACGGCGATGGTGGTGTATTGCCGCCGCAGGTAGGCCCCCGCGCCTTCCTGGATCGCGGCCGCGATCCGCTGCATGCGTTCATTGCCAGCGGGCCGCGACAGGATCCAGCGCGCGGAAAAAATGCCGTACACGATGGCCAGGCCGGCGCACGCGAGTGCCAGCCACAAACCTTGCTGCTCGAGCATGAAACCCTCCCCAGGGTAGTTGGAAGACTGGAACCGCCCGACTATCGCACAGCTCCCGCGAGTGCGTATTGCCGCGCCGCAGCGCCCGCCCGGTGCCCGCCGCCGCGCGCCGCGGGCGTGGAGGGCTGGTTCAGGCGGGCCGTGCCAGCCTGCGCCGGTCCGTTCCCGAGGAGCCGCCGTGCGCATCGCCATCCTGCCCGTCCTCGCGGCGATCGCCGCCGCCCCGGCCTTCGGCGCGGAACCCCGGCCGGAGGTCAGCCGCGAACCGGCGGCGCCCCAGGCCGTGGGCGCGGTGCACACGCTGCGCCAGATCCCGGAGGCCTGCGCCCGCATCGAGGGAGTGTTCACCGGCGACGACGCCGAGCCGTACCGGTTCGCGGTCGTGCGCACGGGCCCGGCCTGCCAGGCGCGCGCGCGTTTCGTCGACTTCGACAGGGCCGGCCCGTCGGAGGCCACGGGCTGGAAGTTCAACGACCTGGTCCGCGTTCCCCGGGCCGACTGCCCGTCGCAGCAGGCCGTGGTCCGGATCTGGCGAAGGCCGGTCGAGCAGGCGCCGGAGCTGGACGGGCAGGGCCGGGCCCGCATCTACCTCGAGGAATCGCTGCAGGCCGCAGCCGCCGGGAGGACCGCGCCGGTGCCCATGTACGCCGCCCGGATGGAGGTCGAAGGCGCGGCCTGCAGGTAGGCCGCGCGTCCCGCGGCTTAGACCTTCCAGGCCGGCAGTTTCCTCGCCACCGGCGTGTTCCGGAGCGCCACGTACCTGGGCAGGCCGTCGCGCCCGTAGGGCGGATAGGCCTCTCCGCGGATGAGCGGCGTGAGGTAGGCGCGGGCCGCTGCCGGGATGCCGTACCCGTCGCGGCGGATGAAGGCCCTGGGCATCGTCTTCTCGCGGTTCGCGATCCGGTGGAGCGGCGCCGGTTCGATCTTCCAGCGGTAGGGGGCGTCGGAGGTCCGCACGATGGCAGGCATGGTGGCGTTGCGCCCTTCGAGCGCGTAGCGCACGGCCGCCCGGCCGACGGCCATGGCGTGGTCCAGGTCGGTCTTCGATGCGATGTGGCGGGCCGAGCGCTGCAGGTAGTCGGGCATCGTCCAGTGCACCTTGAGGCCGAGGCGCTCCTGCACCCGGCCGGCCAGGTAGGAGGCCACCCCGCCGAGCTGGGTGTGCCCGAAGGAATCCCTGCCGCCTCCGGCGTCGGCGACGAAGGTGCCGTCGGCGGTGCGGATGCCTTCACTGGCCACGACCACGCAATACCCGACGCGGTCGACCACCTTGCGCACGCGGGCCAGGAAGTCGGCTTCGTCATAGGCCCGTTCGGGGAACAGGATCAGGTGCGGCGCGTCGTCCGGGCCCTCGCCGGCCAGGCCGGCGGCCGCGGCCAGCCAGCCGGCGTGGCGGCCCATGGCCTCGTAGACGAAGACCTTCGTCGACGTGTCGGCCATCGCGGCCACGTCCAGCGCCGCCTCGCGCACCGAGACCGCGGTGTACTTGGCCGCCGAGCCGAAGCCGGGGCAGCAGTCGGTGACCACCAGGTCGTTGTCGACCGTCTTGGGCACGCCGATGCAGGTCAGCGGGTAGTCGAACTCCGCCGCCAGCCGCGAGACCTTGTTGGCGGTGTCGGCCGAGTCGTTGCCGCCGTTGTAGAGGAACCAGCGCACGTCGTGGGCGGCCAGGACCTCCAGCAGGCGCTCGTACTTCGCCCGGTCCGCGTCCAGCGACCCGAGCTTGTAGCGACAGGAGCCGAAGGCCCCGCCCGGGGTGTGGGCCAGCGCGCGGATCGCGGCCAGCGGCTCCTTCGACGTGTCGATCAGCTCCTCGCGCAGGGCGCCGAGGATGCCGTTGCGGGCGGCCAGCACCCGCACCCTTCGCGCGCGGGCCTCGCCGATGACCGCCGAAGCGGTGGCGTTGATGACGGCGGTGACGCCGCCGGACTGGGCGTAGAGGAGGGTTCCTTGGGACATCTCGGCTCCGGAAAGGGGTTCGGGCCCGGGGGGGATTACGGTAAGCTGGCACCGTGGTCGCCGCGGCAGGGGATTCTACGCCGCAGAGGGTCCACGTCCCGAAAACAGATGGAGCGTTCGATGCGACTGGTACTGCTTGGTGCGCCGGGTTCCGGCAAGGGGACGCAGGCCACGCGCCTGAAGGAACACCTGCAGGTGCCGCACGTATCGACCGGCGACCTGCTGCGCGCGGAGGTCAAGGCGGGCAGCCCCCTGGGGCTGCAGGCGAAAGAGGTCATGGCCCGCGGCGAACTGGTCTCGGACGAGATCCTGCTGGGCATGCTCGAGGACCGGTTCTCGCGCGGCGACGTGGCCCAGGGCTTCATCCTCGATGGCTACCCGCGCAACCTGGCGCAGGCCGCCGCGCTGGACGCGCTGCTGCAGCGGATCGGGCAGCCGATCGACGCCGCGATCCAGCTCGAGGTGGACAACGAGCTCCTGATCGAGCGCCTGGCCGGCCGGGCCCGCGCCGAGGGGCGCGCCGACGATACCCCGGAAGCGGTGCGCAAGCGGCTGCAGGTGTACGACGAGCAGACCGCGCCCGTGATCGGCTACTACCGCGACGCCGGCCGGCTCGGCGTGGTGGATGGCGTGGGTACGCTGGACGAGGTCTCCAACCGGATCCTGGCGGCCCTCGAACGCACTTGAAACTGCACATCCTCGGCATCGCCGGCACCTTCATGGGCGGGGTGGCGGCGCTCGCGCGCGAGCTCGGCCACGAGGTCGGGGGCAGCGACCAGTCCGTGTATCCGCCGATGTCGACCCAGCTCGAGCGGCTGGGCATCGGCCTGCACCAGGGCTACGACCCGGCCGGCATCCCGGCGGACTGCGGGATGGTGGTGATCGGCAACGCGCTGTCGCGCGGCAACCCGGCGGTGGAGCACGTGCTGGACCACGGCCCGGCCTATACGTCGGGAGCGGAGTGGCTGCGCGACAACGTGCTCCCGGGGCGCGACACCATCGCGGTCGCGGGGACGCACGGCAAGACCACCACGACCACCATCCTGGCCTGGCTGCTCGAGGCCGCGGGCCGGCAGCCGGGATTCCTGATCGGCGGGGTCGCGGAGGACTTCGGCGTCTCCGCGCGGCTCGGGCGGCTGGCCGGCGACGGCCTGCCGGCCTCGCCCTTCGTGGTCGAGGCCGACGAGTACGACACCGCCTTCTTCGACAAGCGCTCGAAGTTCGTGCATTACCGGCCGCTGGTCGCGGTGCTGAACAACCTCGAGTTCGACCACGCGGACATCTTCCCCGACTTCGCGGCGATCCAGCGCCAGTTCCACCACTTCGTCCGCACCGTCCCGCGCAGGGGCCGGCTGGTGGTGAACGGGGAGGATCCGCACCTGGCCGAGGTCCTGGCCATGGGCTGCTGGCCGCCGGTGGTGCGCTTCGGCATCGACGCTCCGGCGGGCGTCGCGCTGGACTGGAGCGCGCGCCTGCTCGCCGCCGACGGCGGGGCCTTCGCGGTGCTGCGCTCCGGAAGGGCCGTCGGCGAAGTGCGCTGGCCGCTGCTCGGCAGGCACAACGTGATGAACGCACTGGCGGCGCTGGCCGCCTGCGACGCCGTCGGCGTCGACGTGGCCACGGTGCTCCCGGCGCTGTCCGGTTTCCGCAGCGTGAAGCGGCGCATGGAGCTCCTCGGAGAAGCCCGCGGGATCCGCGTCTACGACGATTTCGCCCACCATCCCACCGCGATCGCCACCTCCCTCGAAGGGCTGCGCGCGCGCGTCGGCGCGCAGGGCCGGGTCGTGGTCGCGATGGAGCCGCGCAGCAACTCCATGCGCCTGGGCGCCCACGCGGCGGCGCTGGCGCCGTCGCTGGACCTCGCCGATGCCGTGGTGTTCCTGCATCGCCCGGGGCTCGAGTGGGACGCGGGCGCGGTGGTCGCCGCGCTGCGCGGACAGGGCGTCGCCGTGCCCGATACGGACGCCCTGCTGGCACGGCTGGGCGGGCTCGTGCGCGCGGGGGACCACGTGGTGTTCATGTCCAACGGCGGCTTCGACGGCGCGCCGCGCCGCTTCCTGCAGGCACTCGGAGCGGACTCGGCGCGGCCTTGATCGCCTCCCGCGTAGACTGCGGGCGATGGCCGACGTGCAGATGCTCCCGCTGTTCCCGCTGCAGGCCGTGCTCGTGCCGGGCGCGGTGCTGGGCCTGCGCATCTTCGAACCCCGCTACCTGGACATGGTCGGCGAGTGCAGCCGCACTGGAGGCGGCTTCGGCGTCTGCCTGATCATGGAAGGCGGCGAAGTAGGGGCCCCGGCCGTGCCGGCGGCCTATGGCACCGAGGCCGTGGTCGAGGATTTCGGCACCGACGACGACGGCCTGCTCACCCTGCGCGTTCGGGGCGGGCGCCGCTTCCGCGTGGTCCGGACCGCGGTGCGCGGCAACGGCCTGGTCGAGGCGGCGGTGGAATGGCTTGCCGACCCGCCGGGCGGCACCCGGCTGCGCCAGCAGCACGCGCTGCTGGGCACCCTGCTGGAGCGCATCTTCGACCAGGTGGGCCACCCGCCCGGCCCGGACCCGCGCTTCGACGATGCCGCCTGGGTCGGCTGGAGGCTGCTGGAACTGCTGCCCATGCCCGAGGAGCGCCGGGTGGAGCTGCTCGCGGTGGACGATCCGCACGCGCGGCTCGACGGCCTGCTTTCCCTGATCGGCTAGGGGCCGTCCGGCCCCGGCGCCGGCATCCTCAGGCGCAGGACCTGCACGCCGCTCGCCGGATGCGGGTCTTCGCGCAGGTCGAATCCTGCCAGGTCGGCGCGCAGCCGCTCGTAGGCGGCGTGGGTGTCCGCGTCGGGCGACCACAGTCCGAACAGGTCGAAGGGGCGCGCATAGGCCAGGGTCTGGACGGTGCCGATCCACAGCGGCGTGCCGTCGCGCGGCTGCCGCGGTGCGCGCCACAGGCGCAGGGCGAGCAGGCGGCCATCGTCGAGCTGGCGGCGGAGCAGCAGCGCCTCGGCGCTCGCGCCCAGCGTCGCGGGGAGGATCCTGTGGTCCAGCGGCGCGGTGTCGTCGTCGAGCAGGACCAGGGTGTCGCTCCAGTCGGCCTGCGGCTGCGCGCGCCAGCCGCGGGCGGCGAGGTGCGCCTCGAGCGGCCCGAGTGGCCCCGCCACCTGGACGTCGAGCGGCCAGCGGCGGCTGGCGTCGCGCTCGTTGCGCTGCCATGGCAGGGCCGCCCAGCCGTCCTCCCACCACGTGGCGAGGTCGATGTTGGACGGCGGCGGCAGCGGCGCGAAGCGCTCGAGCAGCGGGTTCACCGCGCGCGGCGCGTGCCACAGCGCGGCAAGCAGGAACGCGCCGTAGAACAGCGCCGCCAGCGGCCGCATCCAGAACGAGCGCGCCACGTGCCGGCGGTAGGCGATGCCCAGGGCAAGCAGCCACGCGATCCCGAGCAGCATGCCGCCGACGAGGTCGGTCAGCCAGTGCGCGCCCAGGTACAGGCGCGCGAAGCCCAGCACCGCCACCGCCGCGCCGGACACCAGGTAGGGCCAGACCCGCTGCCGCCCGGGCAGTTCGCGCGCGATCAGGACCGCGAAGAAGCCGAAGGTGATGGTGGTCATGGTCACCCCGACCGCGGGGAAGCCGAAGCCGCTGAGCGCGGTCGGCGGCCGCGGCATGTCGATCACCGCCTCGAGCGCCGCGGTCAGCACCAGGCCGAAGGCCAGGGCCGCCAGCCAGTGCGCGGCCGCCATCCAGCGCCGCCGCCAGAGCAGCCACAGCGTGGACAGCGCGATCGGCAGCCCGAGCACCACCGGGTCCCCGATCGAGGCCAGCGCCGCCATCAGGCGGTCCGCCAGCGGGTTGCGCAGCGCGTACATCGCGTCGTGGATGCGCACGTCCATGGCCAGCGGGCCGCCCCGCGCGAGCATGGTCGCCAGCAGCGTGGACCACGCGATGCCGATCGCGAGGAGGCAGGCCGCCAGCAGCGCCAGCGACGCCGACTCCGGTCGGTTGGGCGAGATCAGCGCCGCGGCGTAGCGGCCCAGGCGCGGATGCTCGCGGGTCCAGCGCAGGGCGCGCGCGAGCAGGGCGTCGGCATGGTTCGCGAACCAGCGGTAGGTGTAGAGCACCATCGCCCAGGCCAGCGCGATCGCGGCCAGGAGCGCGCCGACCACCAGCGCCAGGCGGTCGGCCACGGCGGCGACCGCCTCGTACGCCTCGCCGAACAGCCAGCCCGGCGCAAGGAACAGAACCGCCCACGTGAGCGCGGCGACCAGGCTCGCCGGCAGGTAGCGGCGCAGCGGCATCCGCGACATGCCGGCGATCGCGGGCACGAACGGCCGCACCGGGCCCACGTAGCGGGCGATGAAGATGCCCTTGACCTCGTTGCGGCGGAACAGCACTTCCGCGCGTTCGAGCAGCTGCGGGTACCTGCTGAACGGCCAGGTGGCCCGCAGCCGGGGACCCCAGCGGTAGCCGACCCAGTAGCTCGAGGCGTCGCCCAGCAGCGCGCCGGCGGCCGCGCAGGCGATCGCGTAGGGTCCGGAGATCTCGCCCAGCCCGATCAGGACGCCGATGGCGAACAGCAGCGGCAGGGCGGGGACGACCGCACCGAGCACGATGACCGCATCGCAGAAGGCAATCGCGAAGATGGCCACGCCGGCGGCCACGGGATGGGCGCCGATCCAGGCAACGAGGCTGTCGAACCAGGCGCTCACCGCGGCAATTATGGCAGCCGGCGCCGCGGCTGCGCCGCCTACAATGCCGCCATGGATCGATCCGGTTCAGTCGAGGTCGGCGCGCTGAAGTCCGACAGCTTCGGGCGCATCGCGCTGATGCGCGATCCGGGCGGGCGGCTGTTCGTGCGCCGCGACCTGCGGCACGTGCCGGCCTGGCTGCGCATCCCCGCGTGGTGGCTGGCCCGGCGCGAAGCGCGGGGGCTGGAGGCGGTCGCGGGACTTGCCGACGTGCCCGCGCTGCTCGGCTGGGACGGCCGCGTGCTCGACCGCAGCTACATGGCCGGCGACGCCATGTTCCGGCGTCCGCCGCGCGGCGATGTCCCCTACTTCCGGCGCGCGCGCCGGCTGCTGCAGCAGCTGCACCGCCGCGGCCTGGCCCACAACGACCTGGCCAAGGAGGCCAACTGGCTGGTGCTCAAGGACGGTCGCCCGGCGATCATCGATTTCCAGCTCGCGGTGCGCGGCGACCCGCGCTCGCGCTGGATGCGCCTGCTGGCGCGCGAGGACCTGCGCCACCTGCTCAAGCACAAGCGCACGTACTGCCCGGACGCCATCACCCCCGTCGAGCGTCGCGTGCTGCGCCGGACGTCGTGGCTGCGCGAGGCCTGGTTCGCGACCGGGAAGCCGGCCTACCGCTTCGTCACCCGCAGGATCCTCAAGTGGGAGGACAACGAGGGCCAGGGCCCGAAGCCCTGAGGCGGCGCGCGCCGCGGGAGCGGGCGCGATCGCCTGCCCTATCATTCCCGCATCGCGGCCGCCGCCGCTCCCGTGGGGATCCCACCGCCATGTCCAGCCT
>JAAZHF010000298.1 GCA_012510865.1 Gammaproteobacteria bacterium | reverse complement strand
GTCCCGGGCCGATGCGGGCGCGGCCGTCCGGGCGCCGCGTCAGACGTTGAAGCGGAAATGCAGGATGTCTCCCTCCTGCACGCGGTAGTCCTTGCCCTCCAGGCGCAGGCGCCCGGCCTCGCGCGCACCGGCCTCGCCCCGGTAGCGGATGAAGTCGTCGTAGCCGATGGTCTCGGCGCGGATGAAGCCCTTCTCGAAGTCGGTGTGGATCACGGCCGCGGCCTGGGGCGCGGTGGACCCGGCCTTGACCGTCCACGCCCGGACCTCCTTCACGCCCGCGGTGAAGTAGGTCTGCAGCCCGAGCAGGCGGTAGGCCGCCCGGATCACGCGGTTGAGCCCGGGCTCGTCCAGCCCCAGGTCCTTCAGGAACTCGTCGCGGTCGGCCTCGTCGAGCTGGCTGAGCTCCTCCTCGATGGCGGCCGAGACCGGCACCACCTCGGCGCCCTCGGCGGCCGCACGGGCACGCACGGCGTCGAGGTGCGGATTGTCCTCGAAGCCGTCCTCCAGGACGTTGGCCACGTACATGACCGGCTTCAGCGTCAGCAGGAACAGGTCGCGGACGGCTGCCCGGTCCTCCTCGGACAGCCCCAGGGCGCGCGCGGCCGTGCCGGCGTCCAGGCCGGCGCGCACGCGCTGCAGGACCTCGAGCCGCGCCCGCGCGTCCTTGTCGCCGGTCTTCGCCGAGCGCTCGGCGCGCTGCAGCGCCTTGTCCACCGACTCGAGGTCCGCGAGCGCGAGCTCGGTGTCGATGGTCTCGATGTCGGCGATGGGGTCCACCCGGTTGGCGACGTGGATGACGTCCGGATGCTCGAAGCAGCGGACCACGTGGCAGATGGCGTCGACCTCGCGGATGTGCGCCAGGAACTTGTTGCCCAGGCCCTCCCCGCTCGCGGCGCCGGCGACCAGGCCGGCGATGTCGACGAACTCGACCGCCGTCGGCACCACGCGCTGCGGGTTGATGATCCCGGCGAGCGCATTCAGGCGCGGGTCCGGCACCGGCACCACGCCCACGTTGGGCTCGATGGTGCAGAAGGGGAAATTCGCCGCGGCGATGCCCGCGCGCGTCAAGGCGTTGAAAAGCGTCGACTTGCCGACGTTCGGCAGGCCGACGATGCCGCATGTGATGCCCATGGTGTCAGTCCCTGTTGGTGTGCAGCCGCTTCATGGCTTCGTTGAAGTCGCCGGCCATGGCCAGCGGCAGCACGTCGATCGCGTCGTCGATGGCGCGCCCGATGAGGAGGTCGTCGTCCGGCGATGGACGCCCCAGCACCCATGGCGTGACCCGGTCCCGGTGTCCCGGATGGCCGATGCCGATGCGCAGCCGGTGGAAGCGGCCGTGCCCGAGGAGGCGCATGGTGTCGCGCAGGCCGTTCTGGCCGCCGTGGCCGCCATCGAACTTCAGCCGGGCGGTGCCCGGGGGCAGGTCGAGCTCGTCGTGGACGAGCAGCGCCTGTTCCGGCTCGATCTTCCAGAAGCGCAGCGCGGCCAGCACCGACTTGCCGCTGAGGTTCATGTAGGTGGCCGGCTTCAGCAGCCAGGCCTCGTGGCCGGCGATCCGCACGCGCGCGGTCTCGCCGAAGAGCTTGCCGTCGACCCGGAAGCGCTCGCCTTCGCGATCCGCCAGGGCATCGACAAAACGGAACCCGGCGTTGTGCCGGGTCCGTGCGTGTTCGGGGCCGGGGTTGCCCAGCCCGACGATGAGCCGGAGTCCGTCCATCGGGTCGACGCCGGCCGGCGCCTCCGGGTGGAAGCGCCGGCCCGGGACGCCTTACTTCTCCTCGTCGGCGTCCTGCTTGGCGGCCGGAACGTCGGCGCCGGCCTCGTCCTCGGCGGCCTCGGGCTCGGCCTCGACGCGCGCGTGGCGGGCCACGGCGACGGCGGGGTTGTGCTCGTCGTCCAGGCGCGCGACCAGTTCGACGCCCTCGGGCAGCACCACCTCGGACAGGTGGACGGTGTCGCCGACCTCCATGTTGCCCAGGTCGACCTCGATCGCCTCGGGCAGCTTGTCCGGCAGGCAGACGACCTCGACCTCGTTGAGCTCCTGGGTCAGGACCACGCCCGCGGTCTTGCCGGCCGGCGAGGACTCGGCGTTCACCAGGCGCAGCGGGACGCTGAAGCGGATGGCCTCGTTGGCGCTCACGCGCTGGAAGTCCAGGTGCATGATCAGCTGCTTGTACGGATGGCGCTGCATGTCGCGCAGGAGCACGCGCTCCACCTTGCCGTCGACCTCGAGGTCGAGGATCGACGAGTAGAACCACTCGTGCTGGCTGGCCACCCAGGTCTTCTCGTGGTCGAGCTGGAGGCTGCGCGGGGCGGCGTCGCCGCCGTAGACGATGGCCGGGACCTGGCCCGCGCGACGCAGGCGGCGGCTCGCACCCTTCCCCTCGTCCTTGCGGCTGGTGGCCGTGATCTTGTTGCTGGTCATTGGTTTGCTCACTTGCTGTGGTTGGCCCGCCTCGCGGCGGATGGATGGCTCCCCCGCGACCAGGGAAGCCGGTTCTGAAGCGGTCCGGACCGCGCCCGCCGGGGGCGTCAGTCCACGTAGAGGGAACTCACCGACTCGCCGAAGGCGATGCGGCGGATGGTTTCGGCCAGGAGCTCGGCGACGCTCAGCTGGCGGATGCGGCCGCAGGCGCGGGCCGCAGGCGAAAGCGGGATGGTATCAGTGACCACCAGCTCGTCGAGCTGGGAGCGGGTGACGTTGTCGATGGCGGCGCCCGAAAGCACCGGGTGGGTGCAGTAGGCCACGACCTTGGTCGCGCCCTGGGCCTTCAGCGCCGCCGCGGCCGCGCACAGGGTCCCCGCGGTGTCGACGATGTCGTCCACCAGCACGCAGGTCTTCCCGGCGACGTCGCCGATGATGTTCATCACGGTGGCCACGTTGGCCTTCGGCCGGCGCTTGTCGATGATCGCCAGGTCGGCGTCGTCCAGCCGCTTGGCGATGGCGCGGGCGCGGACCACGCCGCCGACGTCGGGGCTGACCACGACCATGTTGTCGGTGCCGTGGGCGCGCCAGATGTCGGCCAGCAGCAGCGGCGAGGCGTAGACGTTGTCCAGCGGGATGTCGAAGAAGCCCTGGATCTGGTCGGCGTGCAGGTCGACGGTCAGCAGGCCGTCGGCGCCCGCGGCGGTGAACATGCGCGCGGCCAGCTTGGCGGTGATCGGCACGCGCGAGGAGCGCATCCGGCGGTCCTGGCGGGCATATCCGAAGTACGGCACCACCGCGGTGACGCTGCTGGCCGATGCGCGCTTGAGCGCGTCGATCAGGGCCAGCACCTCCATCAGGTGCTCGGCGGTCGGGGCGCAGGTGGACTGCACCACGAACACGTCCTGGCGGCGCACGTTCTCCTCGATCTCGACCTGCACCTCGCCGTCGGAAAAGGTCGACACCAGCGCCTTTCCCGGTCGCACGCCGAGCTCGCGGCACACGTCCAGCGCAAGCGGTCGGTTGGCATTGCCGGAGAAGATCAGCAGGTTGCCATCTTCCTTTTTCACGGGGTTACTCCGCTGACGCAGTGGACCGGGGGGCGGTGTTGGCAGGGGCGGCAGGATTCGAACCTGCGGATGCCGGGATCAAAACCCGGTGCCTTGGACCTCTTGGCGACGCCCCTGCGGAGACCAGGCCGCAAGTGCATCGAGCAGCGGCGAGCGCGACGCGCCGGCCACCACGCGGGCGCGAAGCCCCGCGGGAAGCCCGGCGAGCGCGGCCTCGGCGGGCCCGCGTTCGGCGAACTCGACGAAGCAACCGCTGCCCGTCCCGGTCAGGCGTGGCGTGCCGACGCGCGAAAGCGCCCGGAAGGCCGCCTCGACGGCAGGTTCCAGGCGACGCAGCACCGGCTCGAACACGTTGCCGAGCAGAGCACCCGAAGCGAAGTCCGATATTGTCGCGGGCGGGGCATCCCTAGTCAATTCAGGGCTCTGGAACAGCGTCGCGGTGGCCACGTGCACGCCGGGGTCGGCGAGCAGGTACCAGGCCGGCGGGAGGTCCAGCGGCACCAGCCGCTCCCCCACCCCTTCCGCCCAGGCATTGCGGCCGCGGACGAAGACCGGCACGTCCGCGCCCAGGCGCGCACCCAGCGCCTCCAGCCGCTCGCCGCCGACGCCCAGGCCCCAGATCGCGTCGAGGGCGACGAGGACGGTCGCGGCATCGGACGATCCGCCGCCAAGGCCGGCACCGGCGGGCACCCGCTTTTCGACGCGGATGTCCACACCCCGGGCGACGCCGTGCTCCGCCTGCAGGAGCCTGGCCGCGCGCAGGCCGAGGTCGGCGGCCTCCGGCACCCCGGCCAGGTCCGCGCCGTGGCGGACGATCCGTCCGTCGGCGCGCGGACGGAGGTGGACCGTGTCGCCCCAGTCAAGGATCCTGAATACGGTCTGCAGCTCGTGGTAGCCGTCCATGCGGCGGCCGGTGATGCGCAGGAACAGGTTGAGCTTGGCCGGCGCCGGCCAGGCCGACCACGCCGCTCCGCTCACGGCGTCGCCCCGGCCCAGCCATCGACCACCAGGCGGACGCCGGCGTCGCCGCGGCGCGCGTCGATCCTCGACGGCAGCGCGGGCGCCGGGCCGTCGGCGGGCTGCCAGCGCCGGTAATCGATGCTCCATCCGCCCTGCTCCAGCCGCGCCGGAAGCAGGTCGATGCCGAAGTGGACTTCGGCGGGGCCGTGGACCGACTCGTCGGCCGGGAGCCCCCTCAACCAGGCCCCGAGCGCGGCCACCGGCACGTCGAGCCCGGTCGCCGCGAACAGCAGCGCCTGGCCGTCCGGACCGGTCCGCACCCCGCCTTCGAGGCCCTCCAGGCGCGCGCCCCCGGCATCGACCGCCAGCCGCCAGGACTGCCGGGTCACCGGCGCCGCGAGCGAGACCTCGAAGGCCCCGCCGTCCTGCCGCCACTCGATGCGGCCGCTGCCGCCGTCGGCGCCGCGCGTGATCGACGCCCGTCCGCTCAGGCTCCAGCGCGGCTCGGCGGCAAGCGCAGCGGCGCGCCGTGCCTGGATCGCCTCCGCGCGGGCCTGCTGCGCCGCGTCGAGCACCGGCAGCGCCGGCGCCGGCGGCGGCCGGCTCGCGCAGGACGCGAGCAGCGCTGCGGCGACCACGGGCCATGCGCGGCGGAGGGCGCTCATGCCCCGATCTCGTCCAGGGCCCGGCGCAGCGCGCGGTTGTCCGGGTCGATGCCGCGGGCCTGCTCGAACCACTCCATGGCCTCGTCGCGGCGGCCCAGGTGCCAGAGCACCGTGCCGACGTGCGAAGCGATCTCGGCGTCCTTCTCGAGCACGAAGGCGCGGCGCAGCTCGACCAGGGCCTCTTCGTGCCGGCCAAGCCGGTGCAGCACCCAGCCATAGCTGTCGATGATGGCGGCGTTGGTGGGTTCGGCGAGGCGCGCGCGCTCGATCAGCTCCAGCGCTTCGTGGTAGCGGTCGGTGCGGTCGGCGAGCGTATAGCCCAGGGCATTGAGCGCCGCGGTGTTGTCGGGGTCGGCCACCAGGATCCGGCGCAGGTCCGCCTCGGCGCGCGGGATGTCGTCGCGGCGCTCCCACATCAGCGCCCGCGAATACAGCAGCGCCGGTTCGTCGGGGAACGCGGCGAGGCCGCGCGCGAGGGCATCGAGTTCGGCCGCGTCGTCGGCGTCCTCGCGGCGGAGCTCGGACTCCATCAGGTAGGCGTCGCGGCGCAGGCGCTCGTCGGCGTCCGCGTCCTGCTGCAGGTCTCGCAGCGCGGCATAGGCCTCGTCCCTGCGGCCCAGGTCGTGCAGCACCTTGGTTTCGCGCAGCCGCGCGGTCGACCGCTGCTCCCCGCCGGGCACGCTGCGGTACCAGTCCAGCGCTTCGCCGGGGCGCTCCAGGAACTCGGCGACCTGGCCAAGCAGCAGCCGGCGCGCCGGATTGGGGACCTCGGCCCCTTCGGCCAGGCGCGCATACAGCGTGGCCAGCGCGTCCTTGTCGTCGGCCTCCGCCAGCAGCGAGGCGCGCAGGGCGACCTGGGCGAGGTCGGCGGTGGGGGCGGCGTCCTGGTCCAGCAGGGCGGCGCCGGCGGCGGGATCGCCGAGCTCGGCATAGGCCAGCGCCAGCCGCTCGCGCAGGCGCACGCCCGCCGGAGGCGCGCCCGCGGCGAGCGCATCGAGCACGGCCCGGGCCTCCTCGCTGCGGCCCGCGCGGTGCAGGTGGCGGACGCGGAGCAGGCCCATCGCCGGATCGTCGGGATGGCGTTCGCGGGCCACCGCATCGATGCGGCCGAACAGCCGGTCGTCGCCCCGGCCGAGGGCCAGCTGCCCGGCGGCCGCGAGCGCCATGGGTGAATCGGGGATGGCGCCCCGTTCGAACAGCTGCCCGAGCACCCGCGCCGACAGCGCCTGGTCGCGGCTGCCGGTGCCCAGGACGCCGAACGCGGCCATCCAGCCGCGGAGGGGATCGTCGCGGAGCATGGATTCCAGTTCGCGCCGGGCAGCCCCTGCGCGGCCGGTGCGCAGCGCAAGGGTGGCGCTGGCGGCCTGCATGGACAGGCTCTCGGGGGCGCGCTTGCGCCACAGGGCCAGGGCCTCGGCCAGGGCGCGGTCGTCGCGGCCCATCAGCGCGAACCGGGTGGCCCGCGCAGCCAGGGCCGCGTCGCCCGGCGCGGCGCGCGCCGCCTCGAGGTACCAGCCCACGGCCTCGTCGAGGCGGCCCGCCTGGACCGCGAACTCCGCCGCCATGGCCTCGCGCAGCGGGCCCGCCCCGGCCGCCGGCGCGGCCGCCGCCGGGGCCGCGGGCTGCGCCGCGCACAGGAGCGCCGCCAGGATCGCGGCGAGCCCGGGACCGGCCGCGCGGCCCTCCTGAACCGGCCCGCGGGACGCCTGCCGCCCCGGCACCGTAAAATGTCGCCGTGTCATGCCAGCACTTTATAGCAAGCGATTGACTCCATGAGCCTCGTCGCCATCGGCCTCAACCACCAGACCGCGCCCGTCGAACTGCGCGAACGGGTGGCCTTTGCCGACGACCGGCTGCGCGAGGCGCTGGCCTCGCTGCGCGGGCTCCCCGGCGTCCACGAGGTGGCCTTGCTGTCCACCTGCAACCGCACCGAACTCTATGCGGTGGCGGACGACGGCGGCCGCGCGCTCGCGAACTGGCTGGCGACGCATCCCGAGGACCCCGTCGGGGACGCCGCCTCCCTGCACGCTTACCTGTACCACCACGCCGACGACGCGGCCGCGCGCCACTTGTTCCGCGTCGCCACCGGCCTCGACTCGATGGTCCTGGGCGAGCCGCAGATCCTGGGCCAGGTGAAGCAGGCCTGGTCGGCCGCGCGCGGCGCCGGCACGCTCGGCGGCCAGCTCGACCGCCTCTTCCAGCACGCCTTCGTCACCGCCAAGCGCGCGCGCACGGAGACCCGCATCGGCAACAGCCCGGTGTCGATGGCCTCGCTCGCGGTCCGCCTCGCGCAGGACAGCTTCGCCAGGCCGGAGGATTCGGTGGCCCTGCTGGTGGGCGCGGGCGAGACCGTGGAGCTCGCCGCGCGGCACTTGGCGGCGGCCGGCGTCAAGCGCCTGGTCGTCGCCAACCGCACCTATCGCCATGCCGAGGAGCTCGCGCACCGCCACGGCGGCACCGCGCTGCCGCTGGAGGAGCTGCCGCACCACCTGCACCTCGCCGACATCGTGCTTTCGGCCACCGCGAGCCGCGAACCGGTGATCCGCCGGGCCGAGGTCGAGGCGGCCCTCGCCGCGCGCCGCAACCGGCCGATGCTGCTGCGCGACCTGGCCGTCCCGCGCGACATCGAGCCCGGGGTGGGCGAGTTGCGCGCCACCTACCTGTACGCCGTGGACGACCTCGCGCGCGCGGTCGAGGACAACCGCCGCACCCGCCGCGAGGCGGCCGCCGCCGCGGAAGCGCTCGTCGACCTGCAGGTGGCGCGCTACGCGCGGATGCGGGCGACGGGCGATCGCAGCGGCCCGATCCGGCACCTGCGCGCCCACGGCGACGCGGTGCGCGCCGAAGTCCTGGAGCGCGCGCGCCAGCAGCTCGCGTCCGGCCAGTCGCCCGAGGCGGCGCTGGAATACCTTGCGCACACGCTCACCAACCGCCTCCTGCACGCGCCCACGGCCGCGCTGCGCGATGCGGCCGCGAGCGGCGACGCCGCGATGCTCGACGCCGTGATGCGCATGCTCCCGCCGGCACCCGGCACCCGGGCTGACGATGATGCTGCCGACCCTGCGCCGTAAGCTCGAAGCGCTGGCCGAGCGCCGCGACGAGCTGGAGCGCCTGCTGGCCGAGCCCGGCGTCGCCGCCGACCCCGCCCGCTTCCGCGTCCTCTCGCGCGAATTCGCCGGGCTCGAGCCGCTCGCGGCGGCGCTTGCCGACGAGGCCCGCGCCCGCGCCGACCTCGAGGCCGCCGAATCCATGCGTTCGGACCCGGAGCTGCGCGAACTCGCCGAGGCCGAGGTCGAGGCCGCCCGGGCGCGCCTGGCCGGACTCGACGAGACGCTGATGGCGCTGCTCGTCCCCCGCGACGCGCGCGACGACGGCGGCAGCTGGCTCGAGGGCCGCGCCGGCACCGGCGGCGACGAGGCGGCGAGCTTCGCCGGCGACCTGCTGCGCATGTACAGCCGCTACGCCGAGCGACAGGGCTGGCGGGTCGAGAGCGAGTCGGCCAACCCCGGCGAACACGGTGGCTTCCGCGAGGTCGTCGCGCGCATCGATGGCCCCGGCGCCTACGCCCGGCTCAAGTT
>JAAZHF010000297.1 GCA_012510865.1 Gammaproteobacteria bacterium | reverse complement strand
GTGTAGAACTGGGCGTCGCCGCGGAAGTTCCCGATCGCGCGGTAGGCGCGGATGAAGGTTTCCTGGGCGACGTCCTGGCATTCGCTCCAGTCCTGCACGTAGCGCCCGACCACGGCCGCCACCCGGTGCTGGTACTTGCGCACGAGCAGGTCGAAGGCCGCCATGTCGCCGCGCTGGACGCGGCGGACGAGGTCCTGGTCGAGTTGCGTGCTGTCGAATTCGGCCATCGGCCGGTGCTCTCCTGGGAACCGGCCCTGGGACCGGATCTGTGACCTTCACGCGGACCGGAAGTTCCGCACCGCAGGATGATCTGGGGACGCGTTCAGCCGCGCGCAAGCCGCACGCCCCCGCGACGGCATTTGACTGCGGTCAAACGGACTCTGGATCATAGGCAGCTTCCCATACCCTGACGGATGGTACGCATGATTGCTGGCCTCGACGGTCTGCGCTTCAGCCACTGGCAAGCCGAGCAGCGCCCGGACGGCATCGTCCTGCTGACGTTCGACCGTGCGGGGGAGTCGGTCAACACCTTTGCCCAGGACGTGCTGCTGGAGCTCGACGCGCTGCTCGAGCGGCTTGCGCTCGACCCGCCCAGGGGGCTGGTGCTGCGTTCGGGCAAGGCGCGGGGCTTCATCGCCGGGGCCGACATCCGCGAGTTCGCCGAATTCGACGCCAAGGGGACGATCGGGGATTCGATCCGCCGCGGCCAGCAGGTCTTCCAGCGCCTGGCCGAGCTGCCCTGCCCCACCGTCGCCGCCATCCACGGCTTCTGCATGGGCGGCGGCACCGAGCTTGCGCTGGCCTGCCGCTACCGCGTGGCCAGCAACGATCCCTCCACGCGCATCGGCCTGCCCGAGGTGAAGCTGGGCATCTACCCCGGCTGGGGCGGCAGCGTCCGCCTGCCGCGCCTGGTCGGCGTCCCGGCGGCGATGGACATGATGCTCACCGGCCGCACGCTGTCGGCGGCCGCCGCCAGGGGCATCGGCCTCGTGGACCGGGTCGTCGATCCCGGGCAGCTGGTGGAGGCCGCGGTCGAGCTCGCCCTGGAGGGGGCACAGCGACCCTTCAGGCAGCGCTTCATGGGCTGGCTCGGCAACACCTGGCCGGCGCGCCAGCTGCTGGCGCCGATGCTGGTCAAGCAGGTCGCACGCAAGGCGCGCAGGGAGCACTACCCCGCGCCCTACGCGCTCATCGAGACCTGGCGCCGCAGCGGCGGCGGCATCCAGAAGCGCCTGGACGCCGAGCGCCGGTCGGTGGTGAAGCTGGCCGGCACGCCGACCGCGCGCAACCTGACGCGCGTGTTCTTCCTGCAGGAGCGGCTCAAGGGGCTTGGCGGCAAGGACAGCGGCATCCAGCGCGTGCACGTGGTCGGCGCCGGCGTCATGGGCGGCGACATCGCCGCCTGGGCGGCCTACAAGGGGTTCGAGGTCACGCTGCAGGACCGCGAACAGGCCTTCATCGACAAGGCGATGGCGCGCGCGGGCGAACTGTTCGCGAAGAGGGTCAAGGTCGAGGCCAACCGGCCGGAGGTCGCGGCCCGGCTGAAATCCGACCTGGACGGCACCGGGATCGCCGCGGCGGACCTCGTGATCGAGGCGATCGTCGAGCAGCCCGATGCCAAGCGCGGGCTGTACGCGGACGTGGAGCCGCGGCTCGGGGCCGACGCCCTGCTCGCCACCAACACCTCGTCGATCCCGCTCGACGAGCTGCGCGGCGGGCTCGCGCATCCGGAGCGCTTCGCCGGCCTGCACTACTTCAACCCGGTGGCGCTGATGCCGCTGGTGGAGGTCGTGCGCCACGACGGCATGGCCGCGGACACCGAGCGCCGCCTGGCCGCGTTCTGCAGGGCGATCGACAAGCTGCCGGTCCCGGTCGCCGGCACGCCGGGCTTCCTCGTCAACCGGCTGCTGTTCCCCTACATGCTCGAGGCCGCGACCGCCTACGCCGAAGGCATCCCCGGCGCGGTGATCGACCGCGCGGCGGTCGGGTTCGGCATGCCGATGGGACCGATCGAGCTGCTCGACACCGTGGGCCTGGACGTGGCCACGGGCGTGGCAGCGGAGCTGGCGCCCTTCCTCGGGCTGCCGGTCCCGGCATCGCTGGCGACGCCCCCCGCGCCCGGCCGGCGCGGCAGGAAGGATGGCCAGGGCCTGTACGCCTGGGTCGACGGCAAGCCGAAGAAGCCCGAGGTGCCGAAGGACTACAAGGCACCGGAGGACCTCGAGGACCGGCTGATCCTGCCCCTGGTCAACGAGGCGGTCGCGGCGCTGCACGAAGGCGTGGTCGCGGACGCCGACCTGCTGGACGCGGGCGTGATCTTCGGCACCGGCTTCGCCCCCTTCCGCGGCGGTCCGATCCAGTACGTGCGCGAGACCGGGGTCGAAGCCGTCCTCATGCGCCTCGCCCGGCTGCAGTCGGTCCACGGCGAGCGCTTCGCCCCGCGGCCGGGCTGGGACTCGCCCGCGCTCAGGTAGCCCCGGGACCCGGTCAGAAGCGGGACGCGACCAGCCTGGTATCGGCATGCCGCCAGGCTTCGGCCAGGCGCCGCTCCACGTCCCTGGCCTCCCCCGGCCGGCCCTGCGCCTTCAGGCTTTCTGCCAGTCCGAACAGCGACCAGCCGTTGGCGGGATTCCGCCGCAGCTCTTCGCGATAGACCGCCTCGGCCTCCGACGGACGCCCGGCATCGAGCAGGACGGCGCCGAGCGCGTGGCGCACCGGAGCGTGCCAGCCCGGGGGCTCGTCGTAGGGGATCCGGTCCTCGATCGCGCTCGCCTCGCGCAGCGCCGCGCTGGCCTCGTCATGCGCGCCGCGCGCAAGCGCGATCTCGGCCGTGAGCGTGCGCTCCGCGATGCGCGCCGCGTGCGCCAGCGGATAGCGGTCCCACACGGTCAGGGCCTCCATCGCCGGGTCCGCGGCCAGCGGACGCAGCGCCGCAAGGTGGCGGTCGGCGTCGTCCAGCCGCGACTGGCGCACGGCGGCGACGCCCTGGGCGTAGTTCCAGATCGCGGTGACGTAGGGCAGGTCCGGCGCCGGGTTGGCCTCGCCCGCGATCTCGTCCCAGCGGCCGAAGCGCACGCGGTCGAACCACGGGGTCATCCAGTAGTGCTGCAGGCCGGCGAAGCCCGGCCGCCGCATCAGTTCGGGCAGGTGGGTACGCTCGGCGGTGTGGCGCGCGGCCTCGGCGGCAAGCCGGCCGTTGCCCTCCATGCTGGCGGCGAACCACAGGAAGTGGTGGTTGTGCGGCACGTAGCCCAGCGGATAGACGCCCTGCACGTTGCCGCGGCACACCGCCAGGTAGGCGTTGTCGGCCTCGATCGCGCGCTGGTTGGCGAGCACGGCGTCGTGCCAGCGCCCCACCCGGGCGTAGATGTGCGCCGGCATGTGGACCAGGTGTCCCGAGCCCGGGACCAGGTCGCGCAGGCGGTCGGCGGCGACCACGCCACGCTCCGGGTTCGCGGACGCCTCCACGGCGTGCACGTACAGGTGCAGCGCGCCCGCGTGCCCGGGATCCCGCGCGATCACGGACTCGAGCAGGTCCACCACTTCGGCGGTGTGGCCCTTGGGCCGCAGCTGCGCGTCGTAGTAGTCCCAGGGCTGCGGGTCCATCAGCGCCTCGGCGTGCAGCACCGCGGCGTCGAGGTCCCCCGGGCGCGCGGCGACGAGCGCCCGCGTGGCCTCGGCATAGGCCTCGTCCAGCGGCCGCCGGTCGTCCGGCGGCTGCGCCGCGTAGCGGGCCGAGAGTGCCCGGATGAAGGCCTGCTCGCGCTCGCTGGCCGACGGCGCCAGCTCCAGAGCGCGCTGCAGCCGCGTCCAGGCATCGGCGTTGTCGCCGGGGTCCATGGCGGCGTTGACGTGCGGCCCCAGCACCAGGGCCGCGCCCCACCAGCACATCGCGCACGAGGGATCGAGTTCGGTGGCCTTGAGGAAGGAGCGCTCGGCGGCGTCGTGGTTGAAGCCGAAGGTCAGCGCAAGGCCCTGGTCGAACCAGCGCTGGACCCCGGGGTGGCTGGAGGTCACGGGGAAGTGGTGGTCGCCCAGCCCTTCCAGCAGCACGGCGCCGACCACGGCCATTTCCGGGGGCGAGGCGGCGGGCTCGACGGCGGCGGACGGCCCCTGCCTGCAGCCGGCGCATGCAAGGGCGAGGACGGTGGCGGCCCAGGACAGGGCGGCGATGCGGCGGAGGGCCAGCGGGGGTCTCCGGGACGGGGCCTCCCGGGTCAACGCGCCGCTGCGCCGGGTTCGGCCAGTGGGACGGCGCCCGTCCGTCGGCTACATCGTGTGCGTGGGCTTGTCCGCGTTCAGGGTGCCGGCGAGCAGGGTCTCGATCCTGCCCTTGACGTTCTCGCCCTCGGCGGTGTCCGCGAACTGGACACCGATGCCGGCGGTCCGGTTGCCCTGTGCGCCGGGCGGGGTCACCCAGACGACCTTGCCGGCCGGCGGCAGGCGCTCGTTGGACTCGGGCAGGGTCAGCAGGACGAAGACCTCGTCGCCGATGAAATAGCGCCGGGTGGTGGGCACGAAGATGCCACCGTGCTTCAGGTAGGGCATGTACGCCGCGTACAGCTGGGCCTTGTCCTTCACCGCCAGCGACAGGATGCCCTGCCGCGCGCCGCCACCGGTTGCACTCATCGCTTGACTCCCGTTGCCCTGCCACCTGCCGCATCGCGCCATGCGAGAAGCAGGTCAACCACCGCCAGCTCCGCGCGGACCGTGCTGCGCAGCAGCTCACGGGTGCGGTTGGCGGCGTCGAACCAGGCGGCCAGCTTCCGGATTCGCGCGGGATCGGTCAAGCCGGTGGCACGGTCGCGGGCGAGGTCGGCGGCGTGCAGCAGGCGCTGCGTGGCCAGGTCGTCCGCGGTCCATGCCCTGGCGACCTCAAGCGGCGACGCGGCATCCGCGGCGATCCGGTCAAGGTCCGCGGCGACTTCGCGCCGAAGCTCCCTCCCCCCATCGACGAGCCACGCGTCGGCGAGCCCCGGGTGGCCGCGCG
>JAAZHF010000296.1 GCA_012510865.1 Gammaproteobacteria bacterium | reverse complement strand
GGCCATGCCGCTGCTTCCGCAGGAAGTGCAGCGCCAGGGCGTGAACGTCAGCAAGTCCGCCAGCGGCTTCCTGCAGGTCATCGGCTTCGTGTCCGAAGACGGCTCGATGGATCGCGAGGACATCTCCGACTACGTCACCGCCAACATCGTCGACCCGCTCAGCCGCGTCGAGGGCGTGGGCAACATCCAGGTGTTCGGCGGCCAGTACGCGATGCGCATCTGGCTCGACCCGAACAAGCTCGACACCTTCCGTCTGTCGGTACCCGAGGTGGTGGCCGCGATCCAGGCGCAGAACGCGCAGGTCGCGATCGGACAGCTCGGCGGCGCACCCGCGATCGAAGGCCAGCAGCTCAACGCGACCATCAATGCCCAGGACCGCCTGCAGACGCCGGAGCAGTTCCGCAACGTGGTGGTGCGCGCCAACCCGGATGGCTCCCTGCTGCGCCTGGGCGACATCGCCCGCGTCGAGCTGGGCAGCGAGAGCTACGACTTCATCACCCGCTACAACGGCCAGCCCGCCACCGGCGTGGCGATCTCGATGTCGACCGGCGCCAACGCGCTGGCCACCGCCGAGCGCGTGGCCGAGACCATGGCCGGCCTGGAGCCGTACTTCCCCCAGGGCCTGACCGCGGTGCTGCCGTTCGACACCACGCCGTTCGTCCGCATCTCGATCAAGGGCGTGATCATGACCCTGATCGAGGCGATCGTCCTCGTGTTCCTGGTCATGTACCTGTTCCTGCAGAACTTCCGCGCCACCCTGATCCCGACGATCGCGGTGCCGGTGGTGCTGCTGGGCACCTTCGGCGTGCTCGCCGCGCTGGGCATGTCGGTGAACATGCTGACCATGTTCGCGATGGTGCTGGCGATCGGCCTGCTGGTCGACGACGCCATCGTCGTGGTCGAGAACGTCGAGCGCATCATGAGCGAGGAAGGCCTGTCGCCGCTGGAGGCCACCCGCAAGTCGATGGACCAGATCACCGGCGCGCTGATCGGCATCGGCGTGGTGCTCTCGGCCGTGTTCGTGCCGATGGCCTTCATGACAGGCTCCACCGGCATCATCTACCGGCAGTTCTCCTTCACCATCGTCGCCGCCATGACCCTGTCGGTGATCGTGGCGATCGTGCTGACCCCGGCGCTGTGCGCCACCATGCTCAAGCCGGTGAAGAAGGGCGAGCACGTGGGCAGCAGCCGCGGCTTCTTCGGCTGGTTCAACCGCAAGTTCGACTCCACCAGCGCGCGCTACCGCCGTGGCGTCCGCGGCATCCTGGCCCGTCCCGGCCGCTTCATGCTGATCTTCGCCGCGCTGACGGGCGTGATGGTGCTGGCCTTCATGCGCACGCCCAGCTCGTTCCTGCCCGACGAGGACCAGGGCGTGCTGATGGCGATGGTGCAGACCCCGGTCGGCGCCACCCAGGAGCGCACCATGGAGTCGATCCGTGCGCTGGAGAACCACTTCCTGGAGAACGAGTCCGAGTACGTCGAGTCGGTGCTCAGCGTGCAGGGCTTCAGCTTCGCCGGCATGGGCCAGAACGCGGGCATGGCCTTCGTCAAGCTCACCGACTGGGACGAGCGCACCGACGAGGAGTCGGCGGCCGCCGCGATCGCCCAGCGCGGCATGGCGGCGCTGAGCCAGGTCAAGGACGCCTTCATC
>JAAZHF010000295.1 GCA_012510865.1 Gammaproteobacteria bacterium | reverse complement strand
GTCCTCGGCGTTGGCGCTGGTGGGGATCGAGTACACGCTGGCCGGGTGCGCGCGGCTGGCGAGGTCGTTGACGATCGCCGCCGCCGTGTACTGCCCGATCATGCAGCCGGATTCGGTGCCGTCCTCGTTGCCGATGAGGAACGGTGGCAGCCCATCGCTGGTGGCCGGATCCACCAGCTTGTTGAGCCGGCGCTCGGAGATCGAGGCCAGCACGGGGATCGCGGCCTTCACGTAGCTCAGCGCGAGCGCCAGCGGCATGCCGTGGAAGTGGCCGGCGGAGATCACCTGCTCCTCGCCGTGCTCCGCGGCCCGGTCGGGGAACACCAGTGGATTGTCGGTGACGGCGTTGAGTTCGACCTCGAGCACGCGCGCGGCCTGGGCCGCGGCATCGCGGACCGCGCCGTGCACCTGCGGGACGCAGCGCAGCGAGTAGCTGTCCTGCGGCTGGTGCTTCTTGCCGCCGCGGAAGGGCTTGAAGCGCTGGTAGAACTTCTCGCGGCCGTGGCGCTGGCCGGCGGGCACCCAGTCCCAGCCGATGTCGAAGGTCAGGGCCCGCGCGCCCTCCGCGCTCCAGCTCCCGGGCAGCCACTGCCGGAAGCGCGGCACCAGATGGTAGGGGATGTCGGCCAGCGACGACCCCTGCAGCAGCGCCCGCAGCCGCGCCGCCGAAGCCACCTGGCCGGGGTGCGGCCGCAGCGCGTGCACGTCCTCGGCGTAGGCGCCCAGCCGGCCGGCGAAGGCGTCGAGCGTCATCGCCGCCGCGAGGTCGGCGGTGTCCAGCAGGTCCTCCAGCTTCGCCAGGGCAAGCACGCCCATGGCCAGCATCTGCGCGGTCCCGTTGTTCAGCGCGAGGCCTTCCTTGTAGGAGAGCGCGACCGGCGCGAGGCCGGCGCGTCGCAGCGCCTCGGCGCCGGGGAGGCGCTCGCCTTCGAAGAAGGCCTCACCGCCGCCCAGCAGCACGATGGCCAGGTGCGACAGCGGCGCGAGGTCGCCCGAGGCGCCCACCGAGCCGAGCTCCGGCACCACCGGCACCACGCCCGCGTTGAGCATGTCCGCCATCGCCTGCAGCGTGGAGCCGCGGATGCCGGAATGCCCCCGCAGCAGGGTGTTGACGCGGATGCAGAGCATCGCCCGCACCACGGGCGCCGACATCGGGGCGCCGACGCACACGGCGTGCGTCACCACCAGGTTGTGCTGCAGCTCGGCGTGCAGCGAGCGGCCGGACGGAGCGGCGCCCGGCAGCTCGTCGCGCAGGGGATGCGCGCCCAGCAGCTTGTCGGCATTGCTGCCGAAGCCGGTGGACACGCCGTAGATCGGCTCCTCGCGGCGCACCTGCTCGGCCAGGAAGGCCGCCGCGCGCTCGACCGCCTCGAGCGCGGCCGGGTCCAGCGCCACCTGCGCGCCGTGGGCCACCGCCACCAGCTGCGGGCGCGTCAGCGAGCGGCCGTCGAGCAGCACCGGCTTCATCGCGCCGCTCCCGCGTCGCGGCGCGCCAGCAGCGCGTCGGCCAGGTCGTCGAGCGCGACCTCGAACTGTTCGCCGCTGCGCAGGTCCTTGACCGTGGCCACGCCGCGCTCCAGCTCGTCGCCGCCGCGGACCACGACGTGCCGGATCCCGGCGCGGTCGGCGTACTGGAACTGCCTGCCGAGCTTGCGCGGCTCGAGCTGGGTCTCGACGTTCAGGCCCGCGGCGCGCAGCGCGCGCGACAGCTCCAGCGAGGCGTGCAGCGAGTGCTCGTCGAACAGCGCCACCAGCACGTCCACCGGGCTGGACGCGGCCTCGACCAGGCCGGCCTCGCGCAGCTGCCAGAACAGGCGCGTGAGCCCGATCGAGATGCCGACGCCGGGCAGCCGGGACCGGGTGTAGTGGCTGGCGAGGTCGTCGTAGCGCCCGCCCGAGCAGATCGACCCGATCTCCGGGTGCGCGTCGAGCGTGGTCTCGTAGACCATGCCGGTGTAGTAGTCCAGCCCCCGCGCGATCGAGAGGTTGATCGCATAGCGCGACTCGGGGACGCCCAGCGCATGCAGCTGGCCGAGCAGCGCCCGCAGCTCCCGGCGTCCTTCCTCGAACAGCTCCGTGCCCGGGCCGAGCGCGTCCAGCCTGTCCAGCGCGTCGAGGTGCCCGGTCGAGCGGATGCGGGAGAACGCCAGCAGCCGGTCGGCGACCTCGGGTGCGAGGCCGAAGCCCTCGCCCACCAGGGTGTCCCGCACCGCCGCCTCGCCCCGCTTGTCGAGCTTGTCGATCTCGCGCAGCACCAGCGCCTGCGCGTCCCCGTCGATGCCCTGGCCGGCGAAGAAGCCGCGCAGCAGCTTGCGGTGGTTGAGCTGGATGGTGAACTCGCCGATGCCCAGGCGCTCGAACACGGCGTTGATCACCGCCGGCACCTCGGCCTCGAACCGCGGCGACAGCGTGTCCTTGCCGATCACGTCGATGTCGCACTGGTAGAACTCGCGGAAGCGCCCGCGCTGGGCGCGCTCGCCGCGGTACACGCGCTGCATCTGGTAGCGGCGGAACGGGAACGCGAGCTGGTGCTCGTGCTCGGCCACGTAGCGCGCCAGAGGCACCGTCAGGTCGAAGCGCAGCGCCATTTCCGGCAGGCCGGCGTCGTCGCCCTGGGCCGCTTTCTCCAGCGCCCCGGTGGACTGCACGAAGTACACCTGGCGCTCGGTCTCGCCGCCGGTCTTGGTCAGCAGCACCTCGGACAGCTCGAACACGGGCGTTTCCACCGGCAGGAAGCCCCAGGCCTCGAAGGTGCTGCGGATGGTGTCGAGCATGCGCTGGAACGCCACCTGCTCGCGCGGAAGCAGTTCCAGGACGCCGGGCGGCGTGCGGGGCTTGATCAAGGCGGGTCTCCGGTGCGGGGCATGGCCGCGATGGCCCGCCATTCTAGCGGCTGCGTCGCCCGGACCGAGGGCCGCCGGCAGCTGCCCCTTGCCCTGACGGGCCCCGGGTCCCTAAAATACGCAGCTCACCTGATCGGGGTGTAGCTCAGCCTGGTAGAGCGCTACGTTCGGGACGTAGAAGTCGCAGGTTCAAATCCTGTCTCCCCGACCAACGGTGGTTCCCCGAAGACCGGCCCTGCGGCCGGTTTTCTGTTTTTTGGCGCGGCCCGGGCGCCGGGAAGCTTCGATGTCCGCACACCGCGGTGCCCCCGGCGCCACCGTCCGCGCCTGGCTGCCGGCCCTGCTCGGCATCACCCTGGCCGCCTTCAACCTGCGCACGGCGGTGACCTCGATCACGCCGCTGCTCGACGTGGTCGGCGCGGAGTTCGGCTTCGGCGCCAGCGGGGCGGGCTTCATCGGCATGCTCCCGGCGGCCGCCTTCGCGCTGTTCGGCGCCACCACCCCGGCGATCGCCCGCCGCATCGGGCTGGAGCGCACGGTGGTGCTGGCGATGATGCTCGCCGCCGCCGGCCTGGTGCTGCGCTCGCTGGCGGGCGGAATGGGCCTGCTGGTCGCCGGCTCGCTGCTGGCGCTGGCCGGCATGGGCATCGGCAACGTGGTGCTGCCGCCGCTGGTCAAGCGCTGGTTCCCGCGGCGGGTCGGCCTGCTGAGCGTGGTCTACATCACCGCGCTGCAGGCGGGCACCATCCTGGCCGCGCTGCTGGCGGTGCCGCTGGCCGGGGCCTTCGGCTGGCGGCTGTCGATGGGATCCTGGGCCGTCGCCGCGGTGCTGGCGATGCTGCCGTGGCTGGCGCTGCTGCGCGACTCGCCGCCGGCGCCGGAGTCCACCGGCGGCGACGGCGAAGGAGATGCCGCCGTCGACGACCCGGTCCCCGCCGCCGGGGCCACCGCGCTCGAGTCCAGCCCGGCCTCGCGCCACCGCGTCTGGCACACCGCGCTGGGATGGGGCATGGCGCTGATGTTCGGCATGACCTCGCTGGCGACCTACGCCATGTTCACCTGGCTGCCGCGCATCTTCACCGACGCCGGCGGCTCGCCCGCCTTCGGCGGCGCGATGGTCGCGCTGTACACCGGCTTCAGCCTGCTCGGCGGTCTGGTGGTGCCCGGGCTCGCGGTGCGGATGCGCAACAGCTTCCCGCTGGCCCTGGCCTGCGCGCTGGCGCAGTTCGCCGGCTTCTATGGCCTGTGGCAGGCGCCGATGGCGGCGCCGTGGCTGTGGGCGACCCTGGTCGGCATCGGCGGCTGCACCTTCCCGCTCGGGCTGACCCTGATCAACCTGCGCACGCGCACGCCCGGCGGCTCGGCGGCGCTGTCCGGGTTCACCCAGGGCCTGGGCTACACGCTGGCCTGCCTGGGGCCGCTGCTGTTCGGGATCCTCAAGGACGCCAGCGGCGGACTGGCTTGGCCGTTCATGATGCTGGGCGCGAGCGTCGTCCTGATGCTCGCCGGGGCATGGCAGGCCTGCCGTCCGCGCTTCGTCGAGGACCTCGGGCCGGACCCAGCCGGCTAGAACCAGCGGCGCTTCCGGCCAAGCAGCAGCGAGGCGCCACCGAGCAGGACCAGCCCGCCGACCACGGTCCAGAAGCCGGCGTCGCGGCTGTCGAAGAGGCCGGCCTGGAAGTTCATCCCGAGCGCGCCGACCACCGTCGCCATGATCCCGGTGATCACCGTGACGAAGGTCAGCACGCGCATGAAATCGTTGGTGCGCAGCGCGGTCTGGTTGCTGAAGAGCTCGAAGCTGCCGATGACGAGCTCGCGTGCGTTCTCGACCATGTCCATGGCGCGCTCGAAGCGGGTGTCCAGCGCCACGAAGTGGCGGTCGGCCTCGCGGCCCTGGTCGGGGCGGAAGTCGGGCCGCGACATCACGCCGAAGACCTTGCGGTGCGGCGCCAGCATCCGGCGCAGCCGCGAGGCCCACTGGCGCAGGCCCTGCAGCTCCTGCAGGCACTGCCGTTCGTTGCCGCCGAGGATCGCCTCCTCGAGCTGTTCGATCGCCAGCTCGAAGTCCTCGAGCGCGTCGAAATAGGTCGAGAGCTGGCGATCGAGCAGCGTGGCCACGAAGCTTTCCGCGCCGAGCTGGCCGAGATCCGCCCCCTGGCCCTCGCCGTCCCGCATCCGATCGAGGAACGGGATCGGCTCCCGCCGGAACGACAGCACCCGGTCGCGGCCGGCGACGCAGGCCAGCACGGCGCCCGGCACCTGTTCCCCGGCCCCGCTCGCGTCCAGCACCACCACCGCCCGGACCCAGAACCAGTCGCCGTCCTGCCCGGTTTCGGGCGCGGTGCCGGCGTCCAGGAACGCGCGCGCGGCCTCGGGGAAGCCGCAGGCCTCCCAGACGCGGTCGAGCAGTTCATCCGGCGGATCGTCGAGGTCGATCCACAGCAGGGAGTCCCGCCCCGGCTCCCCGCCCAGCGCATCCGGCGCGATCTCCCGCTGCCCGCCTCCGTGGAAGAGCCTGGCGAAGAAAGGGTCCCGTCCGCTCGTCTCTGCCATGGGCCGCCCACGTCGGATCGCGCGCCGACGGTAGCGGCGCGGACATGCCGGCCGGGTGAAGCCTCAGTCCCCGCGCAGCGCCTCCAGGCGCGCGGCCAGCAGGTCCAGGCGCAGCGCGGCGGCGGCGCCCGGCGAGACCCGCGCGGCGAGGCTGGCGGCGGGATCGCCCCCGGCCCAGCGCGCCGGGTCGGCGGCCTGGCGGTAGGCCTCGCGGAATGGCAGGCCTTCGCGGGCCAGGTCGAGCGCAAGGTCGGTGGCGTACATCGACGGTTCGAGCGCGGCGCGCATCCGCCCGGTGTCCCAGTCGAGGTTGCGCAGCAGGTCGGGCAGCAGCGCCAGCGCCTGCAGGCCCTTGCCGAAGCCGTGGAACAGCGCGCCCTTGGACAGCTGCAGGTCGCGGTGATAGCCCGACGGCAGGGACAGCAACTGCTCGATCTCGCAGCGCGCGGCGGCCACGCTGGCGTAGGTCGCGCGCATCAGTTCGATCACGTCGGGATTGCGCTTGTTGGGCATGATCGAGCTGCCGGTGGTGTACTGCGCCGGCAGCCTCGCGAAGCCGAACTCGGCCGAGGTGAACAGGCTCAGGTCCCAGGCCAGGCGGCGCAGGTCGAGCATGGCGCTGGACAGCGCCTCGATCGCCGCCATCTCGAACTTGCCGCGCGACAGCTGGGCATAGGTCGCCGCCACCTGCATGCGGCCGCAGCCGAGCGCGGCGGTGGTGTGGTCGCGGTCGAGCGCCAGGTTCACGCCGTAGCCTGCGGCGCTGCCCAGGGGATTGGCGTCGATCCAGGCGAGCGTGTCGGCGGCGCGCGCGGCGTCGTCGATGAAGGCCTCCGCCCAGGCCGCCCACCACATGCCCAGCGAGGAGACCACGGCGCGCTGCAGGTGGGTGTAGCCGGGCAGCGCCACGTCGCGCTCGGCCCGCGCGCGCCCGAGGGCGATGCCGGCGGACTCGACGCACAGCGCGCGGGTCCGGGCCAGCTTCTCCTTCAGCCACAGCCGCGTGGCCACCAGCACCTGGTCGTTGCGGCTGCGCCCGGTATGGATCTTCCTGCCGGTGTCGCCCAGGCGTTCGACCAGGCGCGACTCGATCGCGGAATGGCCGTCCTCGAAGCGCTCGTCGAGCACGAAGCGCCCGCCGCGGAAGTCGTCGACCAGCGCCTGCAGCTCGCGCGCGACGTCCGCGGCTTCGGCGGCGGAAAGGATGCCGATGCGCTGCAGGCCCTCGGCATGCGCGCGGCTGGCGGCGATGTCGTGCAGGAAGAATTCCCGGTCCAGCAGCACGTCGTCGCCGGCCAGGAAGGCCTGGATGCCGGCATCGACGGTGACGCCGGGCTTCTGCCACAGGAGGTCGCTCATTCCAGTCTCCAGGGGTCGGCGGCGCGGGGCGGCCGCGGCCGCTTGCACCGCCGGTCCATCAGTCGAGGGGGATTCCCCGGGTCTCCGGGTAGCCGAAGGCCAGGTTCAGGTTCTGCAGCGCCTGGGTGGCGGCGCCCTTGAGCAGGTTGTCCAGCGTGGCCACCACCACCAGCCGGCGGCCGTCGGCGGACAGGGTGAAGCCTCCGATCTCGACGCCGTGGCGGCCGGCGATGCGGCTGACCCACGGCGCCTCCGTGCTCACCCGCACCAGCGGCTCGCCAGCGTAGCGCGCCCGGTAGTGCGCCTCCACCGCGTCGGCCGTGGCCGGCGTCCGCAGGTGCATGTTCGCGGTCAGGGTGATGCCGCGGAAGTGCGGCGCCACGTGCGGCATGAACTCGACCGGCGCCCCCAGGTGACGGCCGACCTCGCGTTCGTGCAGGTGGTCCACCAGCGCGTAGGGCATGACGTTGTCGCGCAGCTTGCCGGGATCGTTGCGGTCCGACGGCGCGGTGCCTGCGCCCGAGTATCCGGACACGCCGAAGCACTGCACCGGGCCCTCGAGCGCGTCGAGCATCGGCGCCACCGCCAGCTGCATGGCGCTGGCGTAGCAGCCGGGATTGGCGATGCGGCGCTGGCCGGCATAGGCGCCGCGCGTGAGCTCGGGCAGGCCGTAGTACCAGCCCTCGTCGAAGCGGTGGTCGGCGGACAGGTCGACGACCACCGGGCCCGCGTCCGCGGCGCCGCTTCCCCCCAGCGAGGACAGGCAGGCCGCGGACTTGCCGTTGGGTAGCGCAAGCACCCAGGCGTCCAGGCCCATGCCGCCGAGCGCGTCGTGCTCCAGGCTCCGGTAGCGCAGGTCCCCGGCGTAGCCCGGGACGTGGTCGGCGCCGCGGGCGCCGTCGAGCTCGCGGCGGTGTCGTCGCGCGAACTCGACGGTCAGCAAGTGGCCGACCACGTGCCCGGGTTCACCGGCGGGCTGCGCTATTCGAACCAGGCACCGGCGGACGTGGGCGCGTCCGGGCTGGATGCCTGGGTGCTGGCGCTTCCCAACGGCAAGTCGGAGGCCTTCGTGGCCGCGCTCGGCGCGGCGCCGGGCGTGCCCGCGGCCTCGGGCACCGGTCCGGTGGTGGTGGAC
>JAAZHF010000294.1 GCA_012510865.1 Gammaproteobacteria bacterium | reverse complement strand
GTTGGGATAGATGGTCGACTGCAGCGGGATCCGCTGGCCGACCTCCCAGTTGAAGCGCTTCATCATCGCCTCGCCGACCAGGATGCCGGTGCGCGTGCGCTTCCACGCCTCCACTTCGGCCGGCGCGACCTCGATCTCCGGGTAGAGGTCGAGGTAGTTCGGGGCCACGGCGAAGGTGAACAGCTGGTTCTTCGGATCCTGGTAGGCGCCGCCGAACCAGTTGGCGTGGGTCACTTCCTCGATGTTGTCGATGTTGGCGATGCGCTGCCGCAGCGACAGCGGGAGGGTCTCGATGAACGAGAGCCTGGACGCCGTCTGCAGCCGCTGCGCGCCGTCGGCGCTGCGTCCCAGCTCGGCGAAGCTGGTGCGGATGCCGTCGAGCAGGCCGAACAGCAGGAACGCGGCCACGATCGACGCGAGCGTCAGGAAGGTGCGGGCCTTGCGCCGGAACAGCGCCGCCCATACGAGGTGGAAGTACTTCATGGCGGGATCCTCCGGTCGCGCGGCCTAGGCGGCGTGTGCCTGCTGCTCGACCAGCACGCCCTTGTCGAGGTGCAGGGTGTGCGTGGCGTACCCGGCCGCCTTCGGATCGTGGGTCACCATCACGATGGTCTTGCCGTGCTCGCGGTTGAGCTGCTGCAGCAGGCCCAGGATCTCTTCCGCGGACTGGCGGTCGAGGTCCCCGGTCGGCTCGTCGCAGATCAGGAGGGTCGGGTCGGACACGATCGCGCGCGCGATCGCCACGCGCTGCTGCTGGCCGCCGGACAGCTCGCTGGGCTTGTGCGATGCGCGGTCGGACAGGCCGACCAGCTCCAGCGCGATCTGCGCATTGCGCTTCCGCTGCGCGCTCCCGAGCCTGGTCAGCAGCAGCGGCAGCTCGACGTTCTTCTGCGCGCTGAGCGCGGGCATCAGGTTGTAGAACTGGAACACGTAGCCGACGTTGCGGCTGCGCCATGCGGCCAGCTGCCCGGCGCCCATGGCGTCGATGCGGTCGCCGCCGACCACGATCTCGCCGCCGCTCGGAGCGTCGAGGCCGCCGATGAGGTTGAGCAGCGTGGTCTTGCCGGAGCCGGACGGCCCCATGAGCGCCACGAAGTCGCCGGAGGCGATGTCCAGGTCGAGCCCCTGCAGCACCTCGACTTTCTCCGGGCCGCGCTGGTAGGACTTGCTGAGGTTGCGGATCGATACCAGGGTGCTCATGCCTTGCCTCCGGTGGGTGTCTGGGGTGGTGGGGTCACTGGGTGACGACGACGCGGTCGCCGTCGGCCATGCCGGCCGGCGGGTCGAGGACCACGTCCTCCCCGGGCGCGATGCCCGACAGCACGGTGCGCTGGCCGCCGGCGGCGGCCGCGGTCCCGATGGTGCGCAGCTCCACGCGGTCGTCGGCGCCGACCACGAAGGCGACCTCGCCGCCGTCGCGGGTGGCGACCGCGGCTTCGGGGATGCGCACGCCCGGGCGCGCGGCCCCGGTGGCCGCGGCGTCGTCCGCCGCGCGCTCCAGGAAGCTCACCGTCACGCCCATGTCGGGCACGATGCGCGGGTCCTTCTCCTTCAGGGCCACGCGCACCTTGACCGTGGCCTTGCCGCGGTCGGCGGTCGGGATGATGGCGATGACTTCGGCCGGGATCTTCCAGTCGGGGTAGGCATTGAGCGTGGCCTCGACCGGCATCTTCGGCTGCACCCGGCCGATGTAGGCCTCGCCGACGTCGACTTCGACCTCGAGCGATCCCATGTCCACGATGGTGCCGATGCCGGTACGGGTGAAGCCGCCGCCCGCCGAGAGCGGCGACACGATCTCGCCCGGCTGCGCCGCCTTGGCCACGACCACCCCCGCGAAGGGTGCGCGCACCACGGTGTTGTCGACGCCGATGTCGCTGATGCGGAGCTGCTCGGCCGCGCCCTGCGCATTGCGCCGGGCGGTGGCGAGCTGCGCCCGCAGCGCATCGCGCTGGGCCACCGCCTGGTCGAACTGCGCGCGCGACACAAGCTGCTGCTGCACCAGGGAAGACAGGCGCTGCGCGTTCGCCTCGGCCTCGACCAGCTGCGCGCGCACGCCCTCGATCTGGCTGCGCATGGCCGCCAGCTGCGCGCGCGCGAGGTCGTTCTGGGCGTCGGCGTCGACCGGATCGAGCGTGGCCATCACCTGGCCTTCCTCGACCGCCATGCCTTCCTCGATCAGCACCTCGCGGACGCGCCCGGTGATCTTCGCCGAGACCGTGGCCCTGCGCCGGGCGACGACGTAGCCGCTCGCGTCGAGGACCGATGCGGAGGCGCTGCCGCCGCCGCCGGCCGCGACCGCGGTGGCGGTCCGGACCTCGATCCCCTGGTCGCGCCCCGCGAGCACCCAGGCCAGCCCGCCGGCGACGAGCACGGCCGCGGCCGCGGCGAGCGCGATCCAGCGCCCGGTGCGCGATGGCGGCGGCGTGGGAGTGCGCTCGATGCGCAGTTCGCGCAGCAGGTCTGCTTTCGTGTTCATGGGGTCCCCGACGGCTGCAGGGGGCCAAGTGTGACGGCATCGGGCGCACGGCGTCACCTGACACCTGTCACCGGCGTCCGGTGAACGCCGCCACTGCACCCCTGGCGTGGCGCCGCGCACGCTGCCGGCATGATGCATCATCGCGCCATGGAGCATCCCGGCCCGCCGCGCGTGAATCCCCGGGGCTGGCGCGCATGGGTCGCACCGGCGCCGGACTCGCTGATGGCGTCCACGCTTCGCCTCGGGCGACCGCAGTGGGTCGAATGGGTCCACCTTGCCTGGACGGCCTGGGTGTTCATCACCCCGCTGTTCTCGCCGGCGGGCTACGACCTGCGCTGGCTGTGGCTCACGCTGCTGTCGTACCCGCTGTTCCTCCTGCTGTACGCGGCCACGCTGCTGCGCCCGGCGCGCGAGGCGCTGCGCTACGCCCTGGCGATGGCCGCGCTCGCCATCGCCCTCTTGCCCTGGTATCCCTCGGGCATGACGTATTTCGTGTTCGGCTGCGTGATGCTGCGCGCCGGTCGCCCCGCGTCGCTGCGCGCCTACCTGCTCGCGCTGTCGCTGCTCAACACCATCTTCGTGGCCAGCGCGGTGGCGCTCGGCTATCCGTGGCAGGCCATCGCCTGGATGCCGGTGGTGACCACGATCATCGGCCTGCTGGTGCACGCCGAGCAGGTCGGGCAGCGCAAGGACGCCGCGCTGCGGCTGTCGCACGACGAAGTGCGCAGGCTCGCCGCGCTGGCCGAGCGCGAGCGCATCGGGCGCGACCTCCACGACCTGCTCGGGCACACGCTGTCGCTGGTGGCGCTGAAGTCCGACCTGGCGGGTCGACTGGTCGACCGGGACCCGGCGGCGGCGCGCGGCGAGATCGATGCGGTGAGCCGGGTGGCGCGCGAAGCCCTGGCGCAGGTGCGCTCGGCGGTCAGCGGCATCCGGTCGGCCGGCATCGCCGCCGAGCTGGCGTCGGCGAAGCTGCTGCTCGAGTGCGATGGCGTGTCGCTGCGCCATAACTGGGACGAGAGCGGGGTGGCCGGCGGCGCGCTGCCGGCGGAGGCCGAGACCGCCCTGGCCATGGTGGTGCGGGAGGCCGTGACCAATGTCCAGCGCCATGCCCGTGCCCGCAGCGCGGAGGTGGTGCTGCGCGCCGGGGGCGGCGGCGTCGTGCTGCGCGTGAGCGACGACGGGCGCGGCGGTGCGATCGCACCGGGCAACGGCATGGACGGGATGCGCGCGCGGATCGAGGCCCTCGGCGGCCGGCTGGCGGTGGATTCGGTCCGCGGCCGGGGCACCGTCGTCGAGGCCTGGCTGCCGCTGGCGCGGTCCGTCGAAGCGCCGCGGCCGGCGGGCAGCGGGGAGGCCGGGCCATGATCCGGATCGTGCTGGCCGAGGACCAGGCCATGCTGCGCGGGGCGCTGTCGGCGCTGCTGTCGATGGAGGAGGACATCGAGGTCGTCGGCGACGCCGGCGACGGCGAGTCGGCATGGCGCGAGCTCCAGCGCACGGCGCCGGACCTGCTGGTTACCGACATCGAGATGCCGGGCCTGACCGGGCTCGAGCTCGCGCAGCGCATCCAGCGCCACGGGCTGGCCACGAAGGTGGTCATCGTCACCACCTTCGCCCGCGCCGGCTACCTGCGCCGTGCGCTGGATGCCGGCGTGCAGGGCTACCTGCTGAAGGACGCGCCGGTCGCGGAGCTGGCCGGGGCGCTGCGGCGCGTGCACGCGGGAGGCCGCGCGGTCGACCCGCAGCTCGCGCTGGAGGCCTGGTCGCAGGCGGACCCGCTCAACGACCGCGAGCGCCAGGTCCTGCGCCTGGCCGGGGAGGGACGCTCGGCGGGCGAGATCGCCACCGCGCTGAACCTGTCCCGCGGCACGGTCCGCAACTACCTGTCGGAGGCCATCGGCAAGCTCGGCGTCGGCAACCGGATCGAGGCGGCGCGGCTCGCGCGCCGCAAGGGCTGGCTGTAGGACGGCCCGGCCGTGGGCGTCCGGCGCTTCACGCCGGCGGCGTCGCGCGGGCCTTCAGCATGTCGAAGGCGGCGCGCAGGCCGAGCGCCTCGCCGCCGGCCGGGCGGCAGGGGCGGTCGCTGTCGTTCCAGGCATAGGTGTCGAGGTGCGCCCAGGGCGTGCCCGCCGGCACGAAGCGCTCGAGGTACAGCGCGGCGGTCACGCTCCCGGCCATCTTCGAGCCGGCGTTGGCGAGGTCGGCGACCTTGCTCGTCAGGTAGCGCAGGTAGGGGCGCCACAGCGGCATCCGCCAGAGCGGGTCGCGCACGCGCGCGCCCGCGTCCAGCCAGGCCTGGGCCAGCGCGTCGTCGTTGCTGAAGAGTGCCGGCAGGTCGGGCCCGAGGGCGATGCGCGCGGCGCCGGTCAGGGTGGCGAAGTCGAGCAGCACGTCGGGCGACAGTTCGCCCGCATAGGCCAGGGCATCGCCGAGGATCACGCGTCCCTCGGCGTCGGTGTTGTCGATCTCCACGCTGGCCCCGGTGCGGGTGGAGATGATCTCGCCGGGGCGGAAGGCGTCCGGGCCGATCGCGTTCTCCACCGCGGGCACCAGCAGGGTGATGCGCAGCGGCAGCCTGCGCGCCATCAGCAGTTCGGCGAGGGCGATCGCATGCGCGGCTCCGCCCATGTCCTTCTTCATGTTGCGCATGCCGTCGGCCGGCTTGAGGTCGAGGCCGCCGGTGTCGAAGCACACGCCCTTGCCGACGATCGCGACATGCGGGTGCGCGGCCTCGCCCCAGCGCAGCACCAGCAGCCGCGGAGCCCGGTGGGAGGCGCGGCCGACCGCGTGGATCGCCGGGAAGTTCAGCGCCAGGAGCGCGTCGCCGACGATGGACTCGAAGTCGGCGCCATGGGCAGCGGCGATGCCGCGTGCGACCGCTTCCAGCTCCTCCGGACCCATGTCCTGGGTCGGCGTGTTCACCAGGTCGCGCACGCGGGTGCACGCGGCGAGCACGTCGAGGGCTTCGGCATCCGGATCGGCCAGCGCCAGGCGCGCGCGCACCGGCCGCCGCTTGCGGTAGCGGTGGAAGTCATAGCTGCCCAGGCCCCAGCCGAGCTGCAGCGCGCGCACGGCGTCTGCGGGAAGCCCGCCCGCGGGCAGCCAGTCGCCGGCTGGAAGCGCCCGCGCCGCGTAGGCGTATGCGCAGGGATCGAGCGGATCGCGGACCCCGATCATCCCGCCAGCCGCGCCGCCGTCCGCGCCGGGGAGCACCAGGCAGCTGCCCGGCGCCGCCTCGAAGGCGTGGGCGTCGCGCCAGGCCGCCACCTCCGGCGGCTGGGCAGCGCGCCAGGCGGCGAGGCCGTCGCGCCCGAGCACGTGCAGCGGCAGGGTCGAAGCGGCCGCGGAGGCGCGGACATGGCAGTCGGGAAGGTTCATGTGTGGGAGCTCCGTGTGCGGGGGGCGGGCGCGGCCAGGGTCGCGTCCAGCCAGTCGGCCAGTCCAGCCAGGGAATCGAAGTGGAGGTCGGGCGCCACCTCGGCGTGGACCCACTCCGCGCAGCGGCCGTCCGCCGCCGGGCGGTTGATCCAGCAGCTGCGCAGTCCCGCGCGGGCGGCGCCGGCGACGTCGGCCTCGGGATGGTCGCCGACGTGCAGCACCTCGCCCGGAGGCACGCCGAGTGCCTCGCAGGCGGCCAGGAAGATCGCCGGGTCGGGCTTGGCGGCGCCGAAGGTGCAGGCGCTGACCTGGGCGCGGAAGTGCCGGTCCAGGCCGATGCGCGCGAGGTCGGCGTTGCCGTTGGTGAGGGAGGCGACCGGCAGCCGCGCGCTGATGCGCTCCAGCGCATGGATCGCGTCCGGGTAGCACTCGACGCGGTTGCGATCGGCGAAGAAGGCCTCGTAGGCGGCGTCGGCAAGCGCCAGGTCGCCGCCGCTCTCGCGCAGCGCGGCTTCCAGCGTCAGCCGGCGAAGCGCGGACATGTCGTGGGCCAGCGCCGGGTGTTCGGCGGTCACGCGCGCGCGCAGCTCGCGCATGGCCGCGACCGGGAACATCGCGGCGGTCGCCGGGCTGTGCCGCCGCATCCATTCGTCGAGCAGGCGTTCGATGCGCGCGCCGATCGGGGCGAACGGCCACAGCGTGTCGTCGAGGTCGAGGGTGATGGCGCGCACTGCGAAGGCCATGCGCCCATTGTAGTCCCGCTCACTCCAGGAGCCGGGCCCAGCCTTCCATGCCGTCGATGCGGGCCAGGACGCGCTTCACGCAGACCAGCATGGGCACCGCCAGGAGCAGCCCGATGATGCCCCAGAGCCATCCGAACACCAGCAGCGCGAGGATCAGCACCAGCGGCGAAAGCTGCATGCGCTGCCCGAGCACCAGCGGCGTCACCAGCTGCCCCTCGAGGGTGTGCAGGCTACGGTAGACCGCCGCCGGGAGCAGCGACGGGCCCAGCCCGTCCCGGGTCACGAAACCCATCGCCAACATCAGCACCACGCCGATCGCGGGGCCGACGTAGGGCGCGAAGTTGAGCAGCATGGCGATCGTGCCCCAGAGCAGCGCCTCGGGCCCCTCGATGCCCAGGCCCCAGTGCAGCACGGCCGCAAGCACCAGGCCCACGCCGGCGTTGATCAGGGTGATGGTGAGCACGTAGCGGGAGAGGTCGCGCTCGATCGATTGCATGATCTCGACGGTGATCTTCTGGCGCTTTCGCGTCGGCTGCAGGGCGATCGCGCGCCGCTGCAGGTCTTCGCGGAAGTCCATGAAGAAGTATGTGAACAGCACCACCGCCAGAACGCCGCCGATCACCCGCGGCGCCCGCGTCAGCATCGCGTAGGGATCGTCGGGCTGGGTCCGCACCACTTCGACCTCGCGGCCGCCGCCCGCGCTGGCCTGGCGGGCGATGTCCTCGGCGACGCGGTTGGCCTCCTGCACCGGCTTCACCAGCTCGCGGAACTCCCTGCCGACCTGCCGCATCTGCCGCGGCGCTTCCTGCATCCAGTCCACCGCCGGCGCCAGCAGCTGCTGGCCCAGGAGACCGGCGCCGGCGATCCCGCCGACGAGCACCAGCAGGGCGGCGAGGAAACGCGGCAGGTAGAGCCTGCGCAGGACGCGGATCAGCGGGTTGCCGACCAGCGCGAAGAACATCGACAGCAGGACCGGGAGGACGACGTCCTGCGCCGCCCACAGCGTGTAGCCGATGGCGAGGGCGGCGAGCACCAGCACCGCGCCCGGCGCGCGCGGGCGCACCGGCGGTTCGGTCGCGGCGCCGGGGCCGGCGGCCGCGGGGGCGACGCCGCGGGCCGCCCCGGCCACTCCCGCGGTGTCGCCGGCTGGACCGGCGGGAGGGTCCTGGACCTCGCTGGCCATGGCGGCGGCGGCGCGTCAGCGCCGCTCGGAAACCTCGGTCGCGGCTTCGGCCGGACGCGGCGGCGAATCCCAGGACGGATCGGGCACGAACCTCCGCGCGCTGGGCGGGGGCGCGGGTTCCGGCGGGGCGCCTGCCTCCGCCATGCCGTCGGCACCCGCCGCCACGGCCGCCGTGGTGGCGGCGAGGTCGGCGTCCTCGGCGGCTTCCTGCGCCTGGCCCGCGGCGAAGGCCGCCTGGATCGAGCCGACCAGGCCGGCGAGGCTGCCGGCAAGCTGCAGCCAGCGCGCCGGTTCGATGCCCGCGACCGCGCGCGCCGGCCGCGCCCAGCCCGCGAGCAGGCCTGCGGCGAGGCCGGCGACGATGATCCGCGGCGGCGTCCAGGCCTCGTTCCAGCAGCGGCCGAACACGCGCAGGTCGGCCGCGACGCGGCGCCTTTGCGCCTCGAGCGTGGCTTCGGCGCGGGCAACCCGCCCTTGCAGTTCGCGCAGGCTCACGGTGCCGCCTCCGGCTCCGCGCCCGGGTCCGCCGCGGGCGCGTCCGGATCCGCCGCGGCGGACCCGCCCACGCGCAGGCGCGCAAGCTGCCGACGGGTCGCGTCGAGCCGGGTGGATTCAAAGGCGGCCGTGGCCTTGCGCACCATCCACCAGGCCGCGAGGGCGCTCAGCAGGCCGCAGCCGCCGAGCGACATCCACCAGGGCAGCCCGAGCTTCATGCTGAGCACCACGATCAGCGCGGTCATGAGCAGCAGCCAGGCGGACACGCCGAACATCACCGCGGCGCCGGCGAAGGCGGCCGCCCGGGCGGCCGCGGCACGGGCCAGGGCGAGGTCGGCCGCGAACAGGTCGCGCAGCGCGCCCAGCGCGTCGCCGGCCGCGCCGGCACCGGCCAGGCCGCTGTCGCGAAGGCCGCGCAGTGATTCGACGAAGCCCGGCGCCGCCTCCGGCCGCTCGCCTTCCGCGGCGGGTCCGGGGTCGCCGTCCGCCGGCGGTTGCCGCGCCTCCACGCTCCTACCTGTTGCTGCCGCGGGCGAGCTTGGCGATGATCCAGCCGGCGGCGAAGGCGGCGCCGAAGGACGCGATCGGACGCTCGCGGATCAGGTCGGCGGCGCTGTCGATGAGGTCGCGTCCCTTCTCCATCAGCTGGTCGACCTGCTCGCTGCCGGCGCCCGCGGCCTCCTCGAGCGCCGAGAGCCCGGCGATCGCGCCGTCGGCGAGGTCGGCCTTGAGGTTGGCCTTGCCCAGGCGCATCTCCTCGCCGGCGGCGGCGGCGGCGCCGCGCACCGCCTCCGCGGTGTCGGCGGCGGCGCGCTTGAGGTGGCTGCCCGCTTCGGACAGGTTGGACTTCAGGTTGTCGGTGTGGGTCGGGCTCATCACGGTCTCTCCTTTCGGGGGGCGGGGTGTCACTCCATCAACAGGCTGCCCTGGTTGCGGCCGCGCCGGATGCGCAGGACCAGGCGTTCGGGCGGATCCGACAGGGCTGCGCGCAGGGCCAGCAGGTCGCCGGCGCGCAGGCTCCCGGCCGCGAGGACGACGTCGCCGGCGCGCAGTCCGCTGCGCGCGGCGCGGCTGTCGGCCGCCACGTCCTCCACCAGCACGCCCGACACGCCGCCGCGGCGCAGGGCCTCGGGAAGCTCGGCGAAGGTCGCGCCGGACAGGCGGGGATCCAGCTGCTGGCCAGCGAGCGCGCGCGGCTGTTCGCGCAGCGTCGCCTGCACCCGCAGCGGCCGTCCCTCGCGGCGCACGTCGAGCTCGACGCGCGCGTCGGGCGGCTGCAGGCCCTGGAAGTTGCGCAGCTCCTCGCCGTCGGCGATGCGCTGGCCGTTGGCGGCGACGATGACGTCGCCGGGGCGCAGGCCGGCTTCGGCGCCGGCGGATCCGGAGTACACGCGGGTGACCACGGCGCCGCGCGAGCCGGCCTGCAGGCCGAGGCTGTCGGCGAGGCGGTCGTCGAGGTCCTGGGTGTCGATGCCCAGAGTGCCGCGCCGCACTTCGCCGGTGGCTTCCAGCTGCTGCATCACGCCGCGGGCGAGGTTGGCGGGGATCGCGAAGCCCAGCCCGATGTTGCCGGCCATGCTGCCGCGGGGGTTGAAGCTGGCGGTGTTGATGCCGACCAGCTCGCCGCGCAGGTTGACCAGCGCGCCGCCCGAGTTGCCGGGATTGATGCTGGCATCGGTCTGGATGAAGTTCTGGTAGCCGACGCCGGGCAGGTTGCTGCGGCCGACGGCGGAGACGATGCCCGAGGTCACCGTCTGGCCCACGCCGAAGGGATTCCCGACCGCGACCACGAAGTCGCCGACCTGCAGGGTGCTGCTGTCGGCGAGCGCGATCGCCTGCAGCGGGGCACCCTCGCGGGGCACCGGGATCTTCATCAGCGCGACGTCGGTGTCGGCGTCGGAGCCGACGAATTCCGCGGCCAGCGTGCGGCCGTCGGCCAGCGTCACCGAGACTTCGTCCGCGCCCTCGATCACGTGGTGGTTGGTGAGCACGTAGCCGCGCGCGGCGTCGACGATCACGCCGGACCCGAGCGATTCGTTGATCCGCTCCTCGGGGATGCCGGGGAACATGCGGCGGAAGAACGGATCGTTGGCGAAGGGATTGTGGATGCGCACGCGCTGCCGGGAATGCACGCTGACCACGGCCGGCGTGACCCGGCGCAGCATCGGCGCCAGCGACGGCAGCGCCTGCCCGTCGACCGTCGCCGGCAGCGCGGACGCCATCGGCACCGAGGCCGGCGGGGGCGCGGGTTCGGCGCGCGCGGGCAGGTCGACCGCCTCGCGCACGAGGGTCGCGGTGAAGCCGCCGAAGGCGGCGGCAAGGCTGAGTGCGAGGAGGATCCGGGTCGATGGCTTCATCGGCATGGCGCGGAAAGGGGTCCTCTCCAGTTTCGTCGGTGGGCGTGCAATCGTCACTGAAGGCGGCGGCCGCGCATCGCGCCGGGAGCCGCCGGCCCCCGGCCGACCGTGGGGACAACGTGCCTAAGCTACCGTATCGATACCGTGAGGGCACGCTGGGACGGCGGCCCCAGCGTGCACGTGCGGCGCCTTCAGAACGCGTGCAGGAGCCCTGCTTCCAGGGCCTGGTCGCGATGCTCGCCGCCGAACGTGGCGGCATAGTCCAGGTACCAGCGCGAGCGCGATCCCGCGCTGCCCCCGAGGCCCAGCCGCAGTTCGCCGGCGCCGCGCCCACGGTGGCCCGGCAGGTCGAAGGCCGCGTCGGGGACGCCCCGGAAGGCCGCGCGCACGTCGTCGTCGGCGACCAGGTCGTGGCGGTAGCGGGCATCGAGTTCGAACCACGGGCCCTGTCCCGACGCGCCCAGGACGCGCGCATAGCGTGCGCCGGCCGCTGCGCCGAGCCGTGTCTGGCGCGAGCGCATGCCCGCGAGTTCGAAGCCGGTGTCGCCGTGCTCGAGGAATGCGTCGCCATGGACGCGCGCGTAGTCGAACGCCAGGTAGGGCGTCAGGCGGCCGCCGCCTGCGTGCAGGGGACGTGCGAGCTCGGCGTGGAGGTAGGCCAGCCCGAACTCCCGTCGCGACAGCGCCACGTGCCGCCCGGCCGCACCGAGTTCGATCGGGCGTCGCAGCTCGAGGCGCGCGCGGCCGGCGCCGGCCGCCGCGGTGGCATGCCAGCCGTCGCCGCGGTAGTGGGCGTACAGCCCGGCCCTGGAGGCGTCGCCGCGGGCGCGTCGACGGCATCGGCGCGGACGTTGTAACTGCCGCCCTTGAACCCGCGGCTGGCCTGCGCGTAGACCATCGTGCGGTCACCGGGGCGCCAGGACAGCGCCAGCCGCGGCGTCGCCGCCCGGTAGCGGGTGCGTCCGGTGAAGTCCGCGCGGACGTCGAACGGCGCGGTGGCGTGGTCGTCGGCGTAGTTGCCGTTGAAGGCGGTGGCGGTCTTCCGCTCCAGGGTGTAGCGCAGGCCGGCGTCGAGCTGCCAGGCCGGCGACAGGTCGTGCACGATGCTGGCATAGGCGGCCGCGCTGCGCGTCCGGATCGAACCGCGCGCGCCGTAGAACCGCTGCTCCTGGAAATTGGCCCGGCCGCTACCGGCCTCGGTGCCGTCGAAGAGGTACACGCCGGCGACCAGGTGGGTGCCGACGCTGCCGCCGGAGACCTGGACCTCCTGCGAGCGCTGGCGCTCGTGGAAGTCGCGGCGCAGGGTGAAGATCGTCCGCGGCAGGCTGTCCATGTCGAGCACGGCGCGTGAATCGCCCTCCCGCCAGGCGCTGGTCGAGCGCAGCCGCCACCGGGGATGCATCGCCCAGTCGATCGTGAGGGAGGCGCCGCCGCTGTCGAGGTCCAGGCGCTCCGGCGCGCCGCTGCGGACGTCGTGGCGGCCCGGGTCCAGCGGCGTCCGGTCCGGATCGATGCCCGGGGGGAGCACGGCCAGCCGCCGTCCAGCGGGCGGGCCGGAGCGGTCGCGGTACTGGTCCCACGCCAGCCTCACCTCGACCTCGTCGGCGGGCGTCCACAGCGCGCTCCAGCGGGCCACCGCGGCGTCGCGCGCGCCGACTTCGCCGCCGGTGTGCAGGTTGCGCCCGTAGCCGTCGCGGTCGTAGCCGGCGATCGCCAGCCGGGTCCGGACCTGTCCCGCGAGCGGGGCGTTGAGCACCAGCCGGCCCTCGCGGCGTCCGTGGTCGCCGACCGTGACCGCGGCGCTGCCGCCCGGCGCGGCGTCCGGCCTGCGGGTCACCACCCGGATGGCGCCGCCGATGGTGTTGCGGCCGAACAGCGTGCCCTGCGGACCGCGCAGCACCTCGACGCGCTCCACGTCGAGCACGTCGAGCAGGGCTCCCTGGGGCCGCGCCAGCGCGACGTCGTCGATGTAGACGCCGACGCCGGGCTCGGCGCCCCAGACCGGGTCGAACTGGCCGATGCCGCGGATGTGGGCGGTGACGCTGCCGTTGAAGGCGCGGGCCGGGTGGATGGCCAGGTTCGGGGCCAGCATGGCCAGCGCGGAGATGTCGACCGCGCCGCGCGACTCCAGCTCCTCGCCGCTGGCGACGGTCACCGCCCCCGGCACCTCGAGCAGGGGTTCGGGTCGCCGCCGCGCGGTGACCACGATGGCGTCGAGGCGGGTCGCTTCGGCATCCTGCTCCCCGCGCCGGGGCTCCGCCGGGTCCACGCCCGCGGCCGTCGCGCTGGCGATCGCCAGCGCCATCGCGAACAGCCGGGTCGACGGCGGGCGGGCGTCGCGCGGTCGCGTCATCGGCGGCCACCTCGGGGGTCTGCGGGGGGCTCTGGAAGACACGCGGAACGTCGCCGCGAGCGGCCCGGCGACGCGTCTTCCCGGCGCGCGCCGTGTCGTCGTCGGCGACCCGGGGCCGGTTGACTTATGGCCGGGCCGGGCGTAGCGTCAACGTCCGCATTCCACTACATCTTGGGGTGGTTGAAGTGGGAATGGCCCAAGTGATGGGGGTTCGCCCCTTCATGGCCTCCGCTGCGGCGGAGCGGTCCGGCGCAGGCCGGATGTGACGGGCGGCACAGACCAGACGTAGGCAGGCACGGCGCGCGGCGCGCGGCGTGGCTTCGCCGTCGGCGCGGGCTCCACGCGGGCCCGCCGCCGGGACAGGACAAACGACGACCGGTTCGCGCGCGGCCGGGCAGGATCAAGGAGAAGGGAGCAGCATGAGTACGGTTCGCCTGGAGGCTGTGAGGAACACCATGGCTGGCACGGACCAGGAAATCCCGATGCAGCCGGCATCGCTGGACATCTGGGACAAGAAATACCGCCTGAAGACCAAGCAGGGCGTGGAGCTGGATGCCGACATCGACGGCACCAGCCAGCGGGTGGCGCGCGCCCTGGCCGAGGCCGAGCCGACCCCGGAGAAGCGGAAGTACTGGAACGAGCGCTTCCTGTGGGCGCTGCGCCGGGGCGCGATCCCGGCCGGCCGCATCGTCTCCAACGCCGGTGCCCTGGAGCACAAGCCGGCGACCAGCACCATCAACTGCACCGTGTCCGGGACCATCGTCGACTCGATGGACGGCATCCTGGAGAAGGTCCACGAGGCCGGGCTCACGCTGAAGGCCGGCTGCGGCATCGGCTACGAGTTCTCGACCCTGCGCCCGCGCGGCGCCTTCGTGGCCGGCGCCGGCGCCTACACCTCGGGCCTGATGTCGTTCATGGACATCTACGACAAGATGTGCTTCACGGTGTCCTCGGCCGGCGGGCGCCGCGGCGCGCAGATGGGCACCTTCGACGTGTCGCACCCCGACGTGCGCGACTTCATCCGCGCCAAGCGCGAGGACGGCCGCCTGCGCCAGTTCAACCTGTCGCTGCTGGTCACCGACGGCTTCATCCAGGCGGTGAAGGACGACGCCGACTGGCCGCTGGTGTTCCCGTACCGCGAGAAGGAGATGGAGGGCGTCGACCTGTCCGATCCCGCCCGCGTGGCATGGCGCGACTGGCCGCAGCACGAGGGCTACGTGGTGCGCGACGACGGCATGGTGGCCTGCAAGGTGTACGGCAAGGTCCGCGCGCGCCACCTGTGGGACATGATCATGGTCTCGACGTACGACTACGCCGAGCCCGGCTTCATCCTGATCGACCGCGTCAACGAGATGAACAACAACTGGTGGTGCGAGACCATTCGCGCCACCAACCCCTGCGGCGAGCAGCCCCTGCCGCCCTACGGCGCCTGCCTGCTGGGCTCGGTCAACCTGACCAGGTTCGTGCGCAACCCCTTCACCGACCAGGCCGAGTTCGACTGGGACGAGTACCGGGAAGTGGTGCGCGTGTTCACCCGCATGCTCGACAACGTGGTCGAGGTCAACGGCCTGCCGCTGCAGCAGCAGCGCGACGAGATCCTGCGCAAGCGCCGCCACGGAATGGGCTTCCTCGGCCTCGGCTCGACGATGACCATGCTGCGCATGAAGTACGGCTCGAAGGAGAGCTGCGACTTCACCGAGCGCGTGTCCCGCGAGATGGCGATCGCCGGCTGGGAGATGGGCCTGGAGCTGGCCCGTGAGAAGGGCCCCGCCCCGATCATGGAGGAGCGCTTCACGGTCACCGCCGAGATGCTGCGCAAGCGCCCGGAAATGGCGGCCGACGGCTGGAAGGTCGGCCAGGAGGTGCCGGGCAAGGTGCTGCACGCCCGCTACAGCCGGTACATGCAGAAGGTCGCGGGGGTCGCGCCGGAGCTCGTCGAGCAGCTCGCCGAGGCCGGTGCCCGGTTCACCCACCACAGCTCGATCGCGCCCACCGGCACCATCAGCCTCTCGCTGGCCAACAACGCGTCCAACGGCATCGAGCCCTCGTTCGCGCACCATTACAGCCGCAACGTGATCCGCGAGGGCAAGAAGTCGAAGGAGAAGGTGGACGTGTTCTCCTTCGAGCTCCTGGCCTACCGCCACCTGGTCAACCCGGACGCGATGCCCTTCTCCGAGGACCCGCGCGCGCGGCTGCCGGAATACTTCGTCTCCGCGGACGACATCTCCCCCAGGGAGCACGTCGACGTCCAGGCGGCGGCGCAGGAGTGGATCGATTCCTCGATCTCGAAGACCGCCAACGTCCCGACGGACTATCCCTACGAGGACTTCAAGGACATCTACCTGTACGCCCACGAGCGCGGGCTGAAGGGCTGCACCACCTTCCGCTTCAATCCGGCCGCCTTCCAGGGCGTCCTGGTGAAGGAATCCGACCTCGCCAACACCACCTACCGCTTCGAGCTCGAGGACGGCAGCACGGTCGAGGTCCGCGGCAACGAGGAGGTCGAGTACGACGGCGAGCCCCATACCGCCGCCAACCTGTTCGATGCCCTGAAGGAGGGGTACTACGGAAAGTTCTGAGCAGGATCACGGCCGCGTCCGGCCGCGCTACATTCCGCCTGCGGGCGCCCCGCCCGCGACCATGACGACGAGGGAACAACGATGAGCAACGGCAATGGGGTCGCGGCGACCCTCGGCACCGCCGCGGAGGCCGTGGCCGAAAAGGCGAAGGCGGTGGGCGGTACCGTGACCAGGCGCGCGTCGGATGCGGTGAAGGCGGCGAAGGAGGCCGCCGGCTCGGCGAAGAAGGCGGTGGCCAAGCGCGCCGGGACGGCGAAGAAGGCCGTCGCGAAGCGTGCCGGGACGGCCAGGAAGGCGGTCGCCAAGCGCGTGGCCGGCGCCAAGGAGTCGCTGGCCGCCGCCAGCGCCGGCGCCAGGGCGGAAGCCGCGGAGCTGAAGCGCGGCCGGGCGGCGAAGAAGGCGGCGAAGAAGACCGCCAGCCGCGCCCCGGCCAAGAAGGCGGTGGCAAGGAAGGTGGCTTCGAAGCCGGCGGCCAGGAAGGTCGCGGCGAAGAAGCCGGTCGCCGGCAAGGCGGTGGCGAAGGCCACCAGGGCGCCGGCGAAGAAGGCCGCCGCCAAGGCGCCGGCAAGGAAGGCCGCGGCCGCGAAGTCGCCCGCCCGCAAGGCGGCACCTCGCAAGTCCGCGGGCAAATGACCCGTCCGGCCTCCCCCGCGTCCGCGGGGGAGGCCCGGGCAACAACGAAACCAGGAATGCGTCATGGCCGTCAGGATCCAGAAGAAAATCACCGGTTATTCAGTCGTCGCCGCGGACAGCGCCGACGCCACCCCGCAGGCCCGGCCGGACGCCGGCGACGCGCGCGAGGCCCCCGCGAGGTCCTCGGCCGAAGTCATCCAGATGCACGAGCGCATCGAGCGCCCCGAGGTCCTGATCGGGAGCACCTACAAGATCAAGTCGCCGCTGGTCGAGCACGCGATGTACGTGACCATCAACGACATCGTGCTCACCGCCGGCACCGAGCACGAGTCGCGGCGTCCCTTCGAGATCTTCATCAACTCGAAGTCGATGGACCACTTCCAGTGGATCGTGGCCCTCACGCGCATCATGTCGGCCGTGTTCCGCAAGGGCGGCGACGTGACCTTCCTGGTCGAGGAGATGAAGGCCGTCTTCGATCCGCGCGGCGGCTACTTCAAGGCCGGCGGCGTCTACATGCCCTCGCTGGTGGCCGAGCTCGGCGCCATCGTCGAAGAGCACCTGAAGTCGATCGGGATGCTGCACGACCCGGAGATGAGCCCGGAGCAGCGCGCGCTGATCGAGGAAAAGCGCCGCCTCTACGAGGCCCGCTCAAAAAAAAACGCTGATGCCGCGGTAGCCGCGGCCGAGGCCGGCCCGGTCGGCGCGCTGCTCGCCGACCAGGGACGCGATGGCAGCGGCGAGGACGTCGCGGTCACCGGCGAGGGCACGAGCTTCCCGCCCTCGGCGACCATGTGCCACAAGTGCAGCACGAAGGCGGTGGTGGTCATGGACGGCTGCGCGACCTGCCTGAACTGCGGCTATTCCAAGTGCGGATGAATCCGACCGGCGCCCCGGGCGACCGTCAGGCGGTAACGTCCTGGCGGACGCCGCCCGGGGCCAGCGCCGCGGCCACCAGCCGCTCCAGGTGCCGGAAGTAGCCGCGGACATAGCCGCCGCCGGCCGCCCCCTCATCGAGCAGGAACGGATTCATCAGCGTGTGGCGCAGGACCACGATGCGGTCGGCGTCGTCCCCGGCGCCGTCGAGTGCGTCCGCGGGCAGCCGCAGCTCGGCCAGCACGCGCGCGGCGTCCGCGGCGCCCATGGCGCCGGACCGGAGCGTCGTCATCGAGCCGAAGTACTCGCCGCGCTGCAGCGGCTGCCCGGGATCGGCGCGCAGCGCGTCGTGCAGGCCGCGCATGAAGCGGTTCATGCGCGCGACGTCGCGGTTGCCCCGCGGGTTGATGGCCAGGCACACCAGGTTGCAGTCCGGCGCGAAGGGGACCGTCGCCGTGGCCAGCGGCGCGATGCGACCGATGAACGCCCGCGCCTCGGCCACGAAGGCTTCGGTGGCCCGGAGGCCCTGGGCCGGCAGCAGGCCGAAGTTGGCGTGGTCCAGCGGCAGCACGCGATGGGTCACGTAGACCGCGGCGGCGTTCGCGCCCGGCTTCGAGCCTTCGGGGATGTAGCGCCCGAGCTGCCGGTGGCGCTGGAAATAGCCCGCGGCCGTGGCGCCGTCGAAGACGTAGTCGGCGTCCTCGGCCAACAGCCCGATCGCGCGCTGGTCCCGGCACAGGAAGGCGCCCGAGCCGTAGGGCAGGTGACCGAGCTTGTGCGGGTCGACGGTGATCGAGTCCATGCGCGGGATCGCGGCGAAGGCGGCGTGGACCTCCGGCCGCGGGAAGGCCGCGAAGCCGGCGCCGACCTCGTCGCGGCTGCGCAGCCGACCGTCGGGGGTCCGGAAGAGCGAGGCCAGGTAGCCGCCCCAGGCGGCGTCCAGGTGGAGTGACATCCCCAGCCCGCGCGACTGCATCCGTTCGCGCACGTCGGCCAGTCCGTCCAGCGGATCGATGCTGCCGAACTCGGTGCTGCCCAGGACGCCCACGGCCATGAGCACCGGCTGCCGTCGCCGCAGGCAGTCGTCCAGCGCCTCCTCGAGCGCGTCCACGTCCAGGCGCATCGCGCGCCCCGGGACGAGCGCGAGCTGCGCCTGCCCGAGGCCGAGCATCTTCATGCCCTTGCTCCAGGAATAGTGGGCCGTCGCCGGCGCGAACACCTTCGGCACCGACAGCCGGGGGTGGCGTTCCATGAAGCCCGCGATCCCTAGCGTCTCGATCCGCTCCGCGTCGACGCGGCGCTGCCAGGCCTGGCGCTCGCGCGGGTGCAGCGCGTCGCGCCAGTCGCACCACTGCGCGAACAGCGCCGTGGCCGCGGCGGGGCCGGTGTTGAAGGCATCCCAGTCGTCGTCGGGAAGGCAGGCGAGCGGGGCCGAGGCCGCGCGCAGCGCCACCGGGAAGGCCTTGAGCGCCAGTGCCAGCCGCAGCCCCTGCAGGTTGGCCAGGGTCCCCCCGGAGGTGAGGTGGCCGAACGCGCAGTCCTCGCGCTCCGGGTCGGCCGGCCAGCCGAACATCGCGGCCAGCTGCAGGCCCGCCCGCAGCTCGAGGTCGATGGTGATCGGCGCCGCGTCGGCGCTGACGTTGTTCGGGTTGTAGGGCAGTGCCAGCACCTGCGCCGCGAGCCCGGGGATCAGCAGGTCGCTGACCATGTGCCCGAGGTAGCGCGGGCTGTGGAAGGGCACGCTGCGCTTGAGCGCGGCCGACAGCAGGTGCAGCTCGCGGCGCAGGCGCGACTCGAACTCGACGTAGTCGGCGCGGCGGTTGGCGCCGGTCGGGATCGCCGGCAGGTCCTCGGGATGCAGGTTGCGGCGCCAGTAGACGTGGTCGCGGAGGAACTCGACCATCAGCGACTCGAGCAGCTGGTCGTTCTCGCCGTAGGGGCCGAGGAAGCAGGGGTACAGCGCGGACTGGCTCATGGCGGCGGCACCTGGGCGGTGGCAGGTCGCCAGTGTGTCCGCGGCCGCCGCGCGCCGCCTTGAGCGGGGTCAAGGCGGCGGGACTGCATCGGATCCGCCGGCTGCGCTACCGTGTCGGAGATGAGCGCGCACCGGCCGCGTCCCATGCTCGCCCCCGTCCCCGGCGACGCCCGGCCGCTCGACCCGGCGGCGCTGGACGAGCTGCGCCGGGCGCGCGCGCTGCTGGAGCACCCGGGCATCGCCGCGCAGCTGGCCAACCTGGTGGGCGCGCCGCTGGAATACGTGATGGCCCGGCGCCTGCCCCCCGCGGCCTCCCGCCTGGTCGATGCGCTCGTGCGCAAGGCGCTCCAGCAGTCCCTGCGCGCGGCCCTGGCGACCCTGGGTCCCGGGCCGGCGCCGGCGCGCACCCGCAGCCACGCCGCGGCGGCCGCGACCAGCGGCGCGATCGGGGGTGCCTTCGGGCTGGCCGGCCTCGCGATCGAGCTGCCGCTGACCACCACGCTGATCCTGCGCTCCATCGCCGGGATCGCGCGCGCCGAGGGCGAGGCGCTGGACGATCCCGGGACCATGCTCGCCTGCTTCGAGGTCCTGACCATGGGCGGCCGCTCCCGCGGCGACGACGGCGCCGAGTCGGGCTACTTCGCCGCGCGCGCGATGCTGGCCCAGCAGGTGGCGGCGGCGACGGAATACCTGGCCGTGCACGGCCTGGCCGGCAGGGGCGGCCCGCTGATCGTGCAGCTGCTGTCGGCCATCGCTTCGCGGTTTTCGGTCAACGTGAACCAGAAACTCGCCCTGCAGGCGGTGCCGGTGATCGGCGCGGCCACCGGTGCCGCGCTCAACGCCCTCTTCATGCGCCACTTCCAGGCGATGGCGCGCGGGCATTTCGTCGTCCGGCGTCTGGAACGCCACCATGGCGCGGAGGCGGTCCGCGTCGCCTACCGGGCGCTGGCCGGGGAGAAGCAGGACGCGCGCGACGGCGCGGGATTGGGCTAGGATTTGCCACCACTCGAAGGGGGGATGAACGATGACCAGGATCACCGCGGGGCTGCTGGCCCCGCTGCTCGCGTTTGCAACCATGGCCGCCCCGGCGCAGGCCGCGCCCGGCCGCGGCGTCAGCGGCCCCGAAGCCATGGCCGTGTTCGAAGCGATGGAACTGTCGCCGGAGCTGCTCACCGACGGCGTCGGCGACCCGATGATCCGTTTCCAGGTCAACGACCTCACCGCCTACCTGAACTTCTACGATTGCGACGACGGCCGCTGCGGGTCGCTGCAGCTCGAGGTCGGGCTCGACCTCGAACACGGCACCACGCTGCACGTGGCCAACGTGTACAACGCGCGCTACCGCTACGGGCGGATGCTCCTGGACGACGAGATGGACCCGTACCTGCAATACGACTTCGAAGTGCTGCACGCCGACCACGCCGACCACATCCGGAGCCAGGTGCAGATCTTCGGCAGCCTGCTGGTGGACTTCACGAAGGCGGTCGGGTTCTGACCGCGACGGGCGCGCCCCCGGGCGCGCTCAGGCTTCGCGGACGGCGGGGAACTGCGCGGTCATGCGGCTGCCTTCCGCCAGCCCCCAGCGGATGGCGATGCGGCGCAGCCGTGCCTCGGTGCCTTCGCGGAGCTCCGGCGGCGCAAGGCGCATGATCGCGTCGTGGCGCTCGGCCCAGGCGTTGGCATAGGCGAAGAGGTCGCGGTGCCTGAGCTGCAGGTCGCCCATCTCGGCCTCGAGCTCCAGGATCGCCTGCTCGAGCACGGAAGGGCTGCCGTCGGGGGTGGTGCCGGTCATTCGATGATCGCAGGGTCCGTGGGGACCGTACTATGGCAGGTATGCGTGCAGGAGCAATGAACACGATGCGATTCCCCGCCCCGCCTGGCCCGGCGGCCCTGCCCCGGCGGAGCTGGCCGGTGGCCCTGGCCCTGCTGCCGGTGCTGGCGCTCGCCGGCTGCGGCGACCCCCGGCCCGCGCCCGCCGACGCCACGGCGGCGCAGGAGCTCGACTTCCGGGCCAAGCATCCGATCCCGGTCCGGCTGGACCTGCGCAGCTCCGCGGACGGCGGGCGCCAGGTGCCGATCGCCGGCGCCTGGCGCGGACGGTTCGCCTTCGATGGCGCCGATGGCCAGGTGCAGTGCGGGCTCCACTACGGCGAGGAGCGCGCACTCGAACCCGGGACCAGCCACGAACTGCGCCTGCTCTGCAACGCCGCCGTGGCGCTTCCGGACGACGGGCGCCGCGGCTTCCGGGTGTTCGAGGACGGTCGCGAGATCGGCTCCGGCGTGGTCCTTCCCTGAGTCAGCCCGCGGCCGGCACCAGCTTCAGGAGGCGGCCCTGGCCGCCGTCGCCCTGGCCGTCCTCGAGCAGCCACACGGCGCCATCGGGCCCCTGTTCGACCTCGCGGATGCGGCTGCCCATGTCGAAGCGTTCCGCTTCACGCGCGCCGTCGCCGTCGAACTCCACGCGCACCAGCGCCTGCGAGGACAGGCCGCCGATGAGCGCGCTGCCCTTCCATCCGGGGAACGCGTCGCCGCCGTAGATCACCAGGCTCGACGGCGAGATTACGGGCGTCCAGTCGACCACCGGGGCGATGAACTCGGGACGGGTGTCGTGGTCGGGGATCGGCCGGCCGTCGTAGTGGTCGCCGTTGGAGACGATCGGATACCCGTAGTTGCCGCCGCGCTCGACGCGGTTGAGCTCGTCGCCGCCGGCGGGCCCCATTTCCACGTTCCACAGCTGGCCCCCGGCGTCGAAGGCGATGCCGAGCACGTTGCGGTGGCCGAGCGACCAGACCTCGCGCGCGACCCCGCGGCGGTCGGCGAACGGGTTGCCGGCCGCGGGCCGGCCGTCGTCCTCGAGGCGGAGGATCTTGCCCATGTTCGAGCCCATGTCCTGCGCCGGATCGAACTTCTGGCGTTCGCTGGAGCTGAGCCACAGCTTGCCGTCGCGGTCGAAGGCGATGCGGTGGCCGTAGTGGCCCTGTCCGCTGACCTTGGGCACCTGGCGCCAGATCACGTCCAGGTCCTCCAGGCGGGCGCCGTCGCCGTCGACGACCAGGGTCGCGCGCGCGAGCGCGGCGCCGCGGGTACCGCCCCGGCCGGCCTCGGCGTAGCTGAGGTAGACCAGGCCGTTGTCGGCGAAGCGCGGGTGCGGAAGCACGTCGCCGAGGCCGCCCTGGCCGCCGTAGGCCACCGCGGGGACGCCGGCGACGTCGGTGGTCGCGCCGCTCTCGACGTCGACCAGCTTCAGGTGCCCCTGCTTCTCGGTCACCAGCAGGCGGCCGTCGGGAAGGAAGGCCATCGCCCAGGGCTCCTGGAAGGCCGCGATCACGTCGACCTCGAAGGGACGGTCTCCGGCCCGCGGGGCCGGCGCCTGCGCATCCTGGGCCTCCACGGCCGCCGGCGCGGCGGTGGGCCGGGCATCGCCGTTGCAGGCGGTGGCGGCAAGGACAAGCGCGGCGGCGAGGGCATGGAGTTTCATCGCGTCGGTCTCGGGGCGGGGAGGCTGGAGTATCGGCCAGCGCGCCCGCGCGTGCACGCCACGGGGCTCCCCGCCGCCATCCCCCGCATGGGCACCGCCGCCCGCGCGTTTCCCGGATAATCCGCCGATGGCCAACATCCGGATGGTCGGCTTCGACGCCGACGACACGCTCTGGCGCAGCCAGGACTATTTCGACGCCGCGCAGCGCGACTTCGAGGCGATCATCGCGCCCTTCCTCGATGGCGGGGACGCGCGCACCGCCGAACGCCTCTACGCCGTGGAAAAGGCCAACCTCGCGGTCTTCGGCTACGGCGTGAAGGGCATGGCGCTGTCGATGATCGAGGCCGCCATCGCGATCACCGGCGGGCGCATCGGCGCCGATGCCGTGCACCGCATCGTCGGCCTCGCCAAGGACCTGCTGCGGCACCCGGTGGAACTGCTCCCCGGCGTGCGCGAAGCGGTCGCCGAGGTGGCGGCCTCCGTCCCCGTCGTGATGATCACCAAGGGCGACCTGTTCCACCAGGAGGCGAAGGTGCGCGATTCGGGCATGTCGGACCTGTTCCGGCGCATCGAGATCGTGAGCGAGAAGGACGTGCCCACCTACCGGCGACTGCTCGAGGAATTCGCGATCGCGCCGGACGAGTTCGTGATGGTGGGCAACTCGCTGCGGTCCGACATCGCGCCGGTGCTCGAACTCGGCGGCTGGGGCGTGCACCTTCCGTACCATCTGACCTGGGTGCACGAGCGCGACGCGGACCTTGCGGCGGGCGGCCGCGGGCGCTTGCGCAGCGTCGCCTCGGCTGCGGAGCTGCCGGCGGTCCTGCGTTCGATCATGGCCGCCTGAGGCGGGCCGCAAGCAGCGTCATCCGACGCGCGGCGTGTGCCTGTCGAGCGTGGGCGGCGGGCGGACCACGGGCTGGACGTCGTCGCCGGCGCGGCGTTCCAGTGCGCGCAGCGCCGTACCGTAGGCGACCAACAGCAGCAGCACGAGCGCTGCCAGCGCCAGCCGGCGCCAGGTCCGGGACCGCGTCCGGGCAGGGGGGAAGGCCATGGGATCTCCGGGTTCAGTGTGGCAAACGCGGTGGCGCGGCGATCGCGGCCAGCTGCACGGCGCCGTCGGACGCGCTGCGGCACAATCGGCGCATGGCCCGCATCCGCGCCACCCTGATCGTGCCCTTGGCCGCCGCGCTCGTTGCCTGCACCGCCGGCGACGGCGCCCCCGGCGCGGCCCGGGATCCGGGCGCGGGCGGCGACGCGCTGGAGTGGCAGGGGCGCATGCCCTGCGCCGACTGCGAAGCCATCGACACCCGCCTCGTGCTCGAGCAGCGCGGCAGCGAGCGCCTCTACGAACTGGTCGAGGTGTATCTTTCCGTCGATGGCGACGTGAGCTTCGAGGAAAGCGGCGAGTGGCGCCTCGACCACGCGATGCTGAGCCTCGAGCCCGAGGGCGGCGGCATCCGGCGCTATGCGCTGGTGCACGGCGGTGCGCTGCAGGCGCGCGACCTGCGCGGCCGCACGCTGCCCGGCCGCGAGCGCGGGCTGCTGCAGCCCGTCCAACCCGACCACTGATTGCCTCCCCGGGGACCCCGATGCACACCTCCATCCACGCGCTGCTGCTCTGTGCCGTCCTCTCCCTGTTCGCGTCCGGTACGGCGCAGGGCCGGGAGGAGGGCTGGCAGCCCGGGACCGGCGACCCGGTGGTCGACGCCAGGCTGGCGGACATCAACGCCTACGCGGCGCGCTATCCCGAGGCCTTCATCGACGAGCTGGTGCGGTATTTCGACGCGCCGCGGCCGCTGCTCGAAGAGCTGCTGCGCGCGCAGGAGCGCACGCCCGGCGACCTGTACTACGCCTGCGCGCTGGCGCGGGTGTCGGGACGGCCCTGCCGCGGCGTGCTGGAGGCCCGGGCCGCCGCGCCCGACGGCGGCTGGGAGGCGATCGCGCGTGGCATCGGCGTGGAGCCCGGCGGCGCGCGCGCCCGCAGGCTCCGCGACGGCATCGCCGACAGCTATGCGCGCTGGGGCCGGCCGCTGCCCTCCGACTGAGGCCCAGGGCCCGGGCTTGACCTTCCAGCCGTGGGAAGGTGCAGGATGGCCCCATGAACACGCCCGGCAACGATTTCGAACCCTCCCCCGGCGGCGACGCCATCGAACTGGCCGTCGAGGGCATGTCCTGCGCCTCCTGCGTCGGCCGCGTGGAGCGCGCGCTGCAGGCGGTGCCGGGAGTGGCCGGGGCCAGCGTCAACCTCGCCACCGAACGCGCCACCGTCCACGGCGAGGCCGCGGTCGGGGCGCTGTTGGCCGCGGTCCAGCAGGCGGGCTACCGCGCGCGGGCCGTCGACGCCGCCTCCCGCGCCGGCGAGGACGAGGCCGCGGCCCGGCGCGAAGCCGCGCGCGTCGCGCTCGGTCGCGACCTGCTGCTGGCCCTCGTGCTGGCGCTGCCGGTGTTCCTGCTCGAGATGGGCGCCCATCTGGTGCCCGCCGTCCACGAGTGGATCGGGCAGGTGGTCGGCACGCAGCGCAGCCGCGTGATCCAGTTCGCGCTGACCAGCCTGGTGCTGCTGGTGCCCGGGCGCCGCTTCTACATCGACGGCATCCCGGCGCTGCTGCGCCTGGCCCCGGACATGAACTCGCTGGTGGCCGTGGGCACGCTCGCGGTCTGGGGCTACTTGGTGATCGCGACCTTCCTGCCCGGGCTGCCGCCGGCGGGCACCGACAACGTGTACTACGAGGCGGCGGCGGTGATCGTCGCCCTGGTGCTGCTCGGCCGCTACCTGGAGGCGCGGGCCCGCGGCCGCACCTCGGAGGCGATCCAGCGCCTGGGCGGCCTGCAGCCGAAGACCGCGCGCGTGCTGCGCGACGGCCGCGCGACCGACGTCGCCAGCGGCGACGTCGTCGCCGGCGACCTGGTCGAGGCGCGGCCGGGCGAGCGCGTGCCGGTCGACGGCGAAGTGCTCGAAGGGAGCAGCTGGGTCGATGAGTCGATGCTCACC
>JAAZHF010000293.1 GCA_012510865.1 Gammaproteobacteria bacterium | reverse complement strand
GCTGGTGGCGCTCGATGCCCCGCTGCGGGCGGTCCATGCCGGCGCCGGCGTGGAGCGCGCCGGACTGTCCGCCGAAGAGGAAGCCGCCGCGCGCGACGCGCTGGCCGCCGCGCTGCGCGCCGGCCACGCCGAGCTGAGGGCCGGCAAGGCCGCGACCGAAGCCGTGGTCGCCGCGATCCGGGTGCTCGAGGATGCACCGCAGTTCAATGCAGGGCGCGGCGCGGTGTTCACCCACGACGGCCGCAACGAGCTCGACGCCTCGCTGATGGACGGTGCCAGCGGCCGTGCCGGCGCGGTCGCCGGAGTGCACGTGGTGCGCAACCCGATCCTGCTGGCGCGGGCGGTGATGGACCGCTCGCGCCACGTGATGATGGTCGGCGACGGCGCCGAAGCCTTCGCCCGCGAGCAGGGCGTGGAGATCGTCGATCCTTCGTACTTCCGCACCGAAAAGCGCTGGCAGCAGCTGCAGGAGGCGCTGCGCGGGGAGGCCGCCGAAGGCGCGGGGGCCGGGGCGCGGGACGGGAGGAAGTATTTCGGCACGGTGGGCGCGGTGGCGCTCGACGCCGGGGGCCGCCTCGCCGCCGGCACGTCCACGGGCGGCATGACCAACAAGCGCTGGGGGCGCGTGGGCGACTCGCCGATCATCGGCGCCGGCACCTGGGCCGCCGCCGGCTGCGCGGTCTCGGGCACCGGCTGGGGCGAGTTCTACATCCGCACGGCCGCCGCCCACGAGGTCTGCGCGCGCATGCGCCATCGCGGCGACACCATCGCCCGTGCGTCCGAGGCCGTGATCACCGGCGACGTGGTCCGCGCCGGCGGCGACGGCGGCGCGATCGCGATGGACGCCGCCGGCAACGCCGCCTTCCCCTTCAACACCGAAGGCATGTACCGCGGCTGGATCGGCGAGGATGGCGTGCCCCACGTCGCGGTGTTCGCGGACGAGGAGCTCCCCCTGCCCGGCAGGTAGAGGGGCCGGCCGGCAGGCCGGGACCGCCGCGCCCGCCCCGGGCTCAGCGCTCGGAGTGCCCGCCGTCCTCGTGGCTGCGGCGCACGAACAGGTCGGGCCTGATCAGGTCGATGAAGGCCCGCGCCTGCGGCGACAGCACCTTGCCCTTGCGCACCACGACGCCGTAGCTGCGCGCCGGGAACCAGGCGTCGAGCGGCCGGATCGCCAGGCGCTCGGCGTCGGCGTCGCCCAGGCAGATCGAACTGACGATCGAGATCCCCAGGCCCATCGCCACGTACTGCTTGATCACCTCCCAGCCGCCGACCTCCAGCGAGACCGTATAGGGCACGCGCGCCTGCTGGAACACCAGGTCGACCAGGCGCCAGGTGACTTGGCGCTGCGGCGGGAGGATCAGGCCATGCTGCGAGATCGCCTCGAGGGTGAGCCGCGGCGCCAGCGCCAGGGGGTGGTCGCGCGGGGCGATGAGCATCGGCTGGAACGAGTACACCGGGACGTAGCTGAGGTCGGCGGGCACGTCGAGCATCGAGCCGACCACCAGTTCGACCGTGTCCGCGCGCAGCAGGGCGGTGCCGTCGGCGCTGATGGTGTTGTGCAGGCGCAGGCGCACCTCGGGCCGCTGCCTGCGGTAGGCCTCCACGATGCGCGGCAGCAGGTAGAGGATGGTCGAGCTGTTGGCCGCGATCTCCAGGTCGCCGGCGTCCATGCCCGCCAGCTGGCGGCGGAAGGCGGCGGGCAGGGCGTCGATGCCCTCGCCCAGCGGGCGCGCGAGCTCGTACAGCGCCTCGCCCTCGCGTGTGGGGAGCAGCCTGCGCCCGTTGCGCTCCAGGAGCGGCGCGCCCATCTCGCGCTCGAGCGCCTGCAGCTGCTGGCTCACGGCGGGCTGGCTGACGTACAGGGCCTCGGCCGCGCGCGACACCGAACCCAGCCGCGCCACCTGGCAGAAGGCCCGCAGCGGCTTCAGGCGATCGCCCTTGTAGGCGAACCGCGGGGTCCTGGGGGTGTTCAAGCCCGCATCCTGCCTTGGTTATAAGTGCAACTTATCAATTGCATTGTCATATCTGTTTTGTCAAATACTTCCGGCCCGGAGAAGGTGGCAGCCCGTCCCGCCGGAGCCGACCATGTCCGCAGCCCCCGATCTCGCCGTGGCCCCCGCTGCGCCCGCGCCGGGCGCCAGCGCTGCGCCCGACCTGCTCGACGAGCGCGCCTTGGCCTTCCTGGCCGGGCTGCACCGGTCCTTCGACGCCCGCCGCCGCACGCTGCTTGCCGCACGCCGCGAGCGCCAGGCGGCCTTCGACGCCGGCGCGCTGCCCGGGTTCCGCGAGGACACCCTCGCCATCCGCGAGGGCGACTGGCGTGTGGCCGCGCTGCCGGACGCCCTGCTCGACCGCCGGGTGGAGATCACCGGGCCGGTGGACCCGAAGATGGTGATCAACGCGCTCAACTCCGGCGCCAGCTGCTACATGGCCGACTTCGAGGATTCGACGGCGCCGACCTGGGACGCGCTGCTCACCGGCCAGCGCGCGCTGCGCGGGGCCATCGCCGGCACGCTCGCGTACGACGCGGAGAACGGGAAGGCCTACCGGCTGAAGCCGGAAGGCGAGCGCGCGGTGCTGATCGTGCGCCCGCGCGGCTGGCACCTGGACGAGAAGCACCTGCTGGTCGACGGCGAGCGCATCGCCGCCAGCCTGTTCGACGCCGGCCTCTTCTGCCTGCACAACGGCGCCGCCCTGGCCGCCAGGGACCGCGGTCCCTACCTCTACCTGCCCAAGCTGCAGTCGATGGAGGAGGCCGCGCTGTGGGACGACGTGCTGGCGCAGGTCGCGCCGACCCTCGGCCTGCCCCGGGGCTGCCTCAGGGT
>JAAZHF010000292.1 GCA_012510865.1 Gammaproteobacteria bacterium | reverse complement strand
GTCCTCGGGGCTGTCGCCGCTGACGCCGGGCATCACCCTGCAGCGCGCCTGCGGCACCTCGCTGGACTCGATCATCACCATCGGCAACAAGATCGCCACCGGGCAGATCGAAAGCGGCATTGGCGGCGGCAGCGACACCACCTCGGACGTTCCGATCGTGTACGGCCGCGCGCTGCGGCGCCGGCTGCTCAACGCGAACGCCGCGAAGACCACCAGGGACAAGCTGTCGCAGTTCCGCGGCTTCCGCCTGCGCGAGCTGAAGCCCGACTTCCCGGGCGTGGCCGAGCCGCGCACCGGCAAGTCGATGGGCGACCACTGCGAGGACATGGCCAAGGAGTGGAGCATCTCGCGCGACTCCCAGGACGAACTCGCGGTGGCCTCGCACCACAAGCTGGCCGCGGCCTACGAGCGCGGTTTCTTCGACGACCTGATCGTGGCCTTCCGCGGCGTGTCGCGCGACAACATCATGCGGCCCGACACCTCGCTGGAGAAGCTGGCCACGCTGAAGCCGGCCTTCGACCGCAGCTCCGGGCGCGGGACCCTGACCGCGGGCAATTCCACGCCGCTGACCGACGGCGCCGCCGCCTGCCTGCTGTCCACCGACGAATGGGCAGCCGCGCACGGGCACGAGGTGCTGTGCCACATCCGCGACGCGCACGTGGCCGCCGTGGACTTCGTGCACGGCGAGGGCCTGCTGATGGCGCCGACGGTGGCGGTGGCGGAGATGCTGGCGCGCAACGGCCTCGCGCTCCAGGATTTCGACATCTACGAGATCCACGAGGCCTTCGCCGCCCAGGTGCTGTGCACCCTGCGCGCCTGGGAAAGCGAGGAGTACTGCCGGGGCCGGCTTGGCCTGGAGGCGCCGCTGGGCCGGATCGACCCGGCCAGGATCAATCCGGTCGGCTCGTCGCTGGCGACGGGGCATCCGTTCGCCGCCACCGGCGCGCGCATCGTCGCCACCGCGGCGCGCCAGCTCCAGGAGCGCGGCGGCGGCCGGGCGCTGGTCTCGATCTGCACCGCCGGAGGCATGGGCGTGGTGGCGATCCTCGAGCGCTGACCGCCGCGCCCTACGGGAGCGGCGCGACCGGTTCCCCGCGCAGGGCGCGCAGGGCGTTGGCATAGGCCGCGCGCGCGCGCGCGTCGTCGCCGTCGGCGGCATGGCGGTCGCCCAGCTCCTCCCAGGCTTCCGCGCCGGCGCCCGCGGCCAGCGCCTGGTGCAGGTGCGCCTCGGCCTCCGGCCAGCGGCCGCCGGAGCGCTCGATCCGCGCCAGCGTGAGCAGCAGGGCGGGGCTGCCGGGGTGCTTCTGCAGCCAGCGGCCGGCGGTCGCCCGGCGATGCTCGAGGCGGTCGATCGGCAGGCGGCCGTAGAGGGCCGCGAGGTCCTCGTCCCAGCGCGCGTCCAGCGCGTGCTCGATGCTCGAGGTCGCGGCGTCCTCCCAGCGCAGGGCGGCGGCGCGCGTCGCGTACGACGATACGACCTCGGGCTCGCTGCGCAGCGGCTTGGGCAGGGCCTCCCAGCGGTCGGCCAGCGCGTTGGCGTCTGCGGCCTCGGCCAGGGCGCTCGCCGCCCAGCGCCGCTCGCGGTCGGCGAGTGCGGCCTCGGGCAGGGCCTGCTGCTGGCGCAGCGCGCCCAGCAGGGCGTAGGCCTCGCCGGCCTGGCGCGAGGCGGCCAGGGCATCGGCGCGGAGGGCCAGCCCGCGCGGGGACAGCGGCTGCGCGGCCGGATCGTCCAGTGCGACCAGGGCGTCGGTCGGGCGGTCCTCGGCCAGCGCCAGCTCGGCGCGGCCGATGGCGCGCGTCAGTGCGTGCCCGGAGTCGATGGCGTCGAGATGCATGCGCGCCGCTGCATGGTCGCCGCGGGCGACCGCGGCACGGGCGGCGGCCAGGCGCGCGATCGCGGCGTCGCTGTCGGCGGCCGCCTGCGGCAGCAGCTTCTCGGCGCGCGCGTAGTGGCCCTGGTGCAGGGCCTCCAGGCCCGTGCCCAGGCGTTCGCGCGACTGGCGCTCGCGGCGGCGGCGCAGCGCCCGCAGCGGCAGCGCGACCAGGCTCCACAGCAGCCACAGCACGAACAGCACGGCCACCACGCCGACCGAGAGCCAGAGCAGGTTGGTGGTGTAGTCCCAGCCGCGGTAGCGGACCAGCACGTAGCCGGGGTCCTGGGCGAGCAGGTGCCAGGCGAGGGCACCGATGATCGCGAGCAGGATCCAGACAAGCAGGTTGCGGAACAGGTTCATGGGCAGGCCTCCGGATGCTCGGGCCACCGTACCGGGGGTGGCGTCGCGGCCGCGTTCACTGGCCGCCGCGCCTCGTGCGCCCGTTCAGCCTGCCACGTCGGGCGCGCCGCGGGCACGCTCGCGCCGCAGCCGCAGTTCGCCCAGGGTGGTGCCGAGCCCGGGCAGCGCCGGCATGAGCGGCATCGCGGCGATGGCCGCGAGCTCGCGCCTGTGGGCCTCGAGCGCGGGAGACTCCGGCCACAGCCGCGGCAGCCACGCCGAGGCGCGCCCCAGGGCGGCCGCATGGGCCGCCTCGTCGCGGCGCTCCGCGGCCGTGCGTGCCAGCGCCAGCTCCAGGCGCAGCGCCGCGATCGCCGCCGCGCGGTCGCCGGCGCCGGCGGCCATGGCGTCGTCGCTGCGGCGCACGTCGACGATGCGCGCGGCCAGCCGCCGGTACCACGACGCGTCGCCTGCGCCCGGTCCGCGGCCGGTGGCGGAGTCGGGGCGCAGCGGCGGCGTGCCGAGCCGGGATTCGAACGCGTCGATCCGGGCGACCGCGGCCACGCGCGGATCCTCGCCCAGGGCGTCGAGCATCGACTGCTCCTGCGCGAGCACCTGGCGCAGGTCGATGTCGGAGGGCTCGGTCAGGGCATCGAGCAGCCGTGCCGCGAGCGCATAGGCGCGGCGCGCGCCGTCGAGGTCGCCCGAGAGCAGCAGTCGCTGCTGGCCCTGCGCGAGCAGCAGTTCGACCTCGTCCAGGCGCAGGGCCCGGGCGGCATCCTCGGCCGGCTCGGCCAGGCGCTGCACGCTGTCCTCGAGCAGGGCCGCGCGCTGGCCGATGGCCAGCAGCTCGTCGCGCAGCAGGCGATTGGTGGCTTCCGCCTGCTGCAGCCGCTTGGACTGTGCCTGTTGGCCCTCGCGCAGGTGCAGCAGCCGCTGCTCCAGCGCCTCGATGCGCAGCGCATCCGCCTCGTCGGCGGTGCGCCGTGCGTCGACCTCGGCCTGCCACGCGCGCCAGCCCAGGGCGGCGGCGATCGGCAGCAGCACGAACAGCAGCAGCCAGGACAGCGCCGGGCTGCGACGCGGCGCGCGGGCCGGGGCGGGCGCCGCGGCAGGGGACTCGGACGGGTTCACGGTTCGCGGAGGATTGCGCGGGGGGCGCCCATGTTAGGGCCTTGCAGCGGCTTCGACGCAGGCCGCGAGCATCGCCGCGGGGCGCGCGCTTGCGGCCACCGCGGCCACCGCCAGCCCGCGTCCGCGCGCCAGCTCGGCGAGCCGCTCGCTGGCCGCCACCACGGCGGCGCGGCGCAGGGCCGCGAGCGCCTCGGCGGGCAGGCTCGCGAGCACGTGTTCGAGGGCTTCGCCGCTGCTCAGCAGCAGGAACGCCGGCGCGTCGCGCGCGCGCAGCGCGGCCACCGCCCGCGGGGCGGGCGGCACCGGCACCCGCTGGTAGACGTTCGCACGCAGCACGCGCGCGCCGCGGGCGGCGAGCGTGGCCGCGATCACGCCGCGGCCGCCGGGCGCGGTCACCAGCCCGACGTCCATGCCACGGACGTCCTGCAGCGCGGGCAGGGCCAACAGGCCCTCGCTGTCCATCCGGGGCGGGGATTCGACGCCGCCCGCGCCGGCGCGCTCGAGCGCCCGGGCCGTGCCCGCGCCGACCGCCAGCCAGGCCTGCCCGGCACGCGGTCGAAGCGGCTGCAGGGCGGCAGCGGCGGCGACCGCGGCCGGGCTGGTGAACACCACGCGCGGTGCCGCCAGTGCCCGCTCCAGGCCGCCGCGTGCGTTGTCGGAGTCGAGCGGCACGATGCGCCAGGGCGACAGCGCCAGGGTCCGCGCGCCGAGCGCGGCGGCGGCGCGGCGCACGGCGCCGTGGCCTCCCACCGGACGCAGGGAGATGACGTAGCATCCGGACAGCCGTCCGGGAGTGGCGTGCGCGGGCATCGCACCAGCTTGGTGCCTCGCGCGGGCTCCCGCAAGGCGCCGCCCCACCCCCCCGATGTCCCCGGACCACCCCGAATGCAACTGGAAGAAGAACTCCGCGCGCTGGATGCGCACTACCGCTCGATGCCGCCGGTGGCCGCGATGGACATCACCATCGCCGGCATCGAGGGCGATGCGCTGACCCTGCGCGCGCCGCTGGCGCTCAACGTCAACGACAAGGACTGCGCCTTCGGGGGCAGCCTGGTCTCGCTCATGACCCTGGCCGGCTGGGGCCTGGTGACGCTGCGCTGCCGCCAGCTCGGCATCGCGGCCGACGTGTTCGTGGCCGACAGCGAGGTCCGCTACCTCGCCCCGCTCTACGCCGACCTGCAGGCGACCGCGACCCTCGCCGACGGCAGCGGCTGGGCTCCGTTCGACGAGGCATTGCGCAGCCGCGGCCGCGCCCGCGTGCGCATCGCCGCCAGCGTGCCCCTGCCCGGCGGCGGCCTCGCCACCACGCTGCGCGCCGGGTACGCCGCGATCGCCAGGGGGTAGCATGCCCGGCGACGCCCCCGGGGACCCCGCCATGCGACTCACGCGCCGCCAGACCTTCCTCGCCCTTCCGGCCCTGCTGGCCGCCGCCCTGCTCGTGCCGGGCTGCGCCGGCTCCAACCAGGGCGACTCGCTGCAGCGTGCGCAGTACGCCTGGTCGGCGGCCATCCGCTGGGGTGACTTCGAGGGCGCCTGGAACCTGGTCGACCCGGCCTACCGGGCCCGCCATCCGCTGAGCGACGTCGAGTTCGAGCGCTTCAACCAGGTCCAGGTCTCGCACTACCGCGAGCTGGGGACGCGGCAGGCGGACGCGGGCACCGTGCAGCGCGAGATCGACATCGGCGTCGTCAACCGGCACACCATGGCCGAGCGCGGCATGCGCTACCGCGAAACCTGGCGCTGGGACGAGGAGGCGCGCACCTGGTGGAACACCGCCGGCCTGCCGGACTTCTGGGACGGCGAATAGCGGCGGCCTTTGCGCCACCGTCGGCGCTGGGCGACAATCGCGGCCCGCCGTCGGATCCGCGCGCACCGTGAACTTCGAAGAACTGTGGGCCTTCCTCGGCCGCAACCCCATGCTCTCGATCGCCCTGGCCGGCATCACCGTCGCCCTGGTCTACACCGAGGTCGCGCGCCTGTTCCGGGGTTTCAAGAGCCTGCGCCCGGCCGAGCTGACCGCCCTGATCAACCGCGAGAACGCCCTGGTCGTCGACCTGCGGCCCGCGCCCGACTTCGAGAAGGGGCACATCCCCGGCTCGAAGAACGTGCAGATGGCCCAGTTCGACCCGGAGAACAAGGCCCTGGCCGCGGCCCGGTCGCTGCCGGTGGTGGCGGTGTGCAAGGCGGGCATGACCGCGGTCGACGCCGCCAGGCGCCTGCGCAAGGCCGGCTTCGAGAAGGTCTACGTGCTCGAGGGCGGAATCGGCGCCTGGCAGGGCGCGGACCTGCCGCTGGCCCGCGGCCGCGGGAAGTAGCCGCGCGCGGCGTGCGATAATCCCCCTCTTCACAGAATTCCGCTGGAGTGTCCCGAAGATGTCCGAGCAAGAAGCCATGAACGCGAACGGTGCAGCCGGCGCGGAGCAGCCCGCAGGCGCGCAGTTCACCGTCGAGAAGATCTACGTCAAGGACGTCTCGTTCGAATCGCCGAAGGCGCCGCAGACCTTCTCCGAGACCGGTCAGCCCCAGCTGCAGATGAACCTCAACCAGAAGGTCACGCGCTTGGGCGAGTCCGCGTTCGAGGTGGTGCTGGGCATCAACCTGACCTGCAAGCTGGCGAGGACAAGGTCGCCTACCTGGTCGAGGTCGAGCAGGCCGGCGTGTTCAACATGTCGGGCTTCGACGACAACTCGCTGGATGCCATGCTGGGCCCCCAGTGCCCGGCCGTCCTGTACCCGTATGCGCGCCAGACGGT
>JAAZHF010000291.1 GCA_012510865.1 Gammaproteobacteria bacterium | reverse complement strand
GGCCAGGGCCACGCAGCCGCGCGCCAGCGCCGACATCGTCGACACCGCCGTCGCCGCCGGCCAGTTCAAGACGCTGGCCGCGGCCCTGGGCGCCGCCGGGCTAGTCGACACGCTGAAGGGCGACGGCCCGTTCACCGTGTTCGCGCCCACCGACGAAGCATTCGCCGCGCTCCCGGCCGGCACCGTGGAGTCGCTCCTCCAGCCGGAGAACCGCGAGCGGCTGGTGGCCATCCTCACCTACCACGTCGTCCCCGGCAGCTACCCTGCGGCGCGCGTCGCGGGCATGGACCAGGCCAGGACCGTCAACGGCGACAGCGTCGACATCCGCGCCACCGGCGGCGCGGTCACCGTGGACGGTGCCCGCGTGCTGCAGGCCGACGTGGCCGCGAGCAACGGCGTGATCCACGTGATCGACACCGTCCTCATGCCCTCCAACTGACCGCGGGAACACGTCCATGAAGATCCTCGACACCATCACCCTGCTGCTCGTGATCGTGGGTGGAATCAACTGGGGCCTGGTCGGCGCGACCGGGCTCGACCTGGTCGCCGCGATGGCGGGCGGACAGGACGCACTGCTTGCGCGCGTGGTGTACGTGCTGGTCGGCCTGGCCGCGCTGTACCAGGTCCTGCCGCTGCTGCGGACGGCCAGCCGCCCCGGATGAGCGGCACCGCCCTGGTCTGGTTCCGCGACGACCTGCGGCTGCGGGACCACCCCGCGCTGCAGGCGGCGCTCAGGTCGGGCCTTGCCCCGCTCCCGGTCTACATCCACGCCCCTTCGGAGGAGGGGCCGTGGGCGCCGGGGGCGGCCTCCGATGCGTGGCGGCACCGGTCGCTGCTGGCGCTGGATACGCAGCTGCGCGAGCGCGGCAGCCGGCTGCACGTCTTCGCGGGCGCCAGCGGCGACGTGCTCGAAGCGCGCGCGGCCGCCTGCGGCGCGGCGGCCGTGTTCTGGAACCGGCGCCACGAGCCCGCGGTCGACCGGCGCGACGAGGGCATCCGCCGGCGCCTGCGCCGCCTCGGCCTGCGCGCCGAGGCCCTGGGCAGCGGCCTGCTGTTCGAGCCCTGGCAGCTCGAAACGCGCGCCGGAGAACCGTTCCGCGTCTTCACTCCGTTCTGGACCGCGGCCCGGCGGCGCTGGAACCCGCCCGCGCCGTCGCCCGCGCCCGCGCGGCTGCCCGGCTTCGACGCACTGCCCGGGGAGACCACGATCGCGGCGCTGGCCCTGCAGCCCGCGCCGCGCTGGGACGCCGGCTTCTGGCAGCGCTGGACCCCCGGCGAAGCCGGCGCCGGGCAGGCGCTGGACGCCTTCATCGAGACGGGCCTCCCCGACTACCGCGCCGGCCGCGACCTGCCCGCCCGCGGCCTGACTTCGCGGCTGTCGCCGCACCTGCATTTCGGCGAGGCCACCCCGGCGCGGATCGCGGCCGCGCTCGCCGACGCCGGGCACGCCGCGGAGCGCGAGGCCTTCATCCGTGAACTCGCGTGGCGGGAATTCGGACGGCACGTGCTGCACCATTTCCCGCACACCAGCGAGCGCAACTTCAATCCGCGCTTCGACGACTTCCCCTGGGCGCCGCCGGAGCCGCGCCTGCTCCGGGCCTGGCAGCGCGGCCGCACCGGCTTGCCGCTGGTCGACGCCGGCATGCGCGAGCTGTGGGCGACCGGATGGATGCACAACCGGGTCCGCATGGTGGTGGCGAGCTTCCTCACCAAGCACCTGCGCATGCACTGGCTGCACGGCGCGCGCTGGTTCTGGGACACCCTGGTCGACGCCGACCTGGGCAACAACACGCTCGGCTGGCAGTGGGCGGCCGGCACCGGCGTGGACGCGGCGCCCTATTTCCGGGTGTTCAACCCGGTGCTGCAGGCGCAGCGCTTCGATCCCGGGGGCGAGTACATCGCGCGCTGGGTGCCCGAGCTGGCCGCACTGCCGCCGCGCGCACGGCATGCACCCTGGCTTGCCGGGGCAAGGCGAAAGGACCTCGGCGGCTATCCGGCCTCGCCCGTCGTGGACCTCGCCGAAGGACGCGCCGCGGCGCTGGCGGCGTTCGAACAGGTCCGCGCAGTCCCGCGCCTCAGTTGACCCAGCCGGCCACCACGAACAGCGCAAGCACCGCCAGCCAGGCCAGCAGCACCCGCCAGACCAGGGACATGGCGTCGCGCAGGGCCTGGTCCAGCGGCGCGTCGACCGCGCTGGCCATCGGCACGGCCGTCGCGGCCGCGCCTGCAGCCGCCGCCGCACCGGGGGGCGCGGCATCCGCGGCGTACTCGGCGTCCTCGTCCAGCTCCTGGCGCACGCTGGCGCGGCCCACGCTCGCGAGCATGCGCGTGGCCAGGTCCAGGCCCGCGCCGCCGGCGGCCTTCCAGGCCGAGACCACCACGTCGAAATTGCCCACCAGCGCCAGCGACAGGGCCATCAGCTGCGCCACCGGCCAGTCGAGCACGCCGAGCAGCCTGCGCGCGCCGTCCACCGTGCCCTCCGGCAGGTACAGCGCCGGCTCCTCCTCGGCCGCGATCGCGACCAGGCGGTACAGCAGGGCGCCGACCGCGCCCAGCACCACGAACCAGAACAGCACGCCGAACCAGCGCCGCAGCGCGGCGATGAAGACGCGGCCGATCTCCTCGCCGCCGTCGCCGCTGCCGGCCGCGGCGGCCGGGCGCAGCCGCGCCAGGGCCTCGGCACGCCCGGTGGAGTCGGCCGCATCGACCACGGCCGCCACGTCGACGTCGAGGTCGCGCGGCCCCCAGGCGTAGAACACCGCGGCGACGCCGAACAGCAGCGCCGGCAGGCCGAAGACGATCCCGTCCAGCAGCCACTGCACCAGCCCCACCGCCAGCACCACCGGGACCAGCGCCAGCAGCAGGCCCCAGCGCCCGCGCCAGAACCCGTCGTCGCGGAAGCGGCCGTGCAGCCAGCGCAGCAGCGCGCGGTACCAGCCGTCGTCGCGCACCGCGGCGGCGAACGACGGCGCCAGGTGCCCGAGCGCCAGCGCCACCACCACTGCGAATAGGGTCGAGAACATGCCCCGATTCTATCCCCTGCCGGTGCGCGCGGCGGCGCTCAGCCGCCGGCGTGCCAGCGCTCGATCAGCCAGCGCGAGATCGAGATCGAAGGCGACAGCAGCAGGCCGTCCGGCCCGGATTCGCCCCGGAGCGCGGCGCCGACCTCGTCGCGGGTGAACCAGCGCGCGTCCTCGAGTTCGTCGCTGAGGCAGCGCGGCTCGTCCGGATCGGCCACCGCCTCGAAGCCGAGCATCAGCGAGGAGGGGAAGGGCCAGGGCTGGGACGCGAGGTAGCGGCAGCTGCGCACGCGCACCGCCGACTCCTCGAAGACCTCCCGCGCGACGGTCTGCTCCAGCGACTCGCCCGGCTCGACGAAGCCGGCGAGCACCGAATAGCGCCGCGGCGCCCAGCCGGGCCCGCGGCCCAGCAGCAGCCGCTCGCCGTCGCTCACCGCGACGATGATCGCGGCGTCGGTGCGCGGATAGTGCTCGAGCCCGCAGGGCGCGCAATACCCGAGCCAGCCGGCGCGCCGGTAGGCGAGCCCGCCGCCGCAGCTGGCGCAGAAGCGGTGCCGCGCGCGCCAGTGCATCACCGCGCGCGCCTGGGCGAAGGCGGTGGCTTCGAAGTCGGGCCACTGCGCGGCGGCGCTGCGCAGGTCGATCGGTACGGAGCCGGCGATCGCCGGCGAATCCTCCACGTCTTCGGCGCGGACCGCGAACCAGCCCTCGTCGCCGCGAAGCCCGAGGAACAGCGCGGATCCGCGCCCGCCATCGAGGCCGGACGCGGGCGGCGCCAGCAGGCCGCCGTCGGCGCCGGCGCGCGCGCGCCCTTCGGCATCGAGCACCAGCGCGCGTCCCTGGTCCCAGAGGCGGGACAGGGCCTCGCTGTCGTCGCGGAGGTTCTCGGCGCGGTCCAGCGGCGCCTCGACGAAGGCGAACGGCGCGGCGCGCCGCGGGGTCATGCCGTGAAGCTGCTGCCGCAGCCGCAGGTGGATTTGGCGTTCGGGTTGCGGATGGTGAACTGCGCGCCGTGCAGGCTTTCGACGTAGTCGACCGAGGCGCCCATCAGGTATTGCAGGCTCAGCGGATCGACCAGCAGCGTGACGCCGTCGGTCGCCACGGCGAGGTCGTCCTCGCCCTGCTCCTCGTCGAACTCGAAGCCGTACTGGAATCCCGAGCAGCCGCCGCCCTGGATGTAGACGCGGAGCTTGAGGGCGTCGTTGCCCTCCTCGGAAATCAGCTCCCTGACCTTGGCCGCGGCCGCGGCGGTGAACTCGAGCGGCCGGGCGAGCGCCTGGTAGC
>JAAZHF010000290.1 GCA_012510865.1 Gammaproteobacteria bacterium | reverse complement strand
GTCCACGGCGTACTGGATCAGGGGCTTGTCGACGATCGGGAGCATCTCCTTCGGCACGGTCTTGGTCGCCGGAAGGAACCGGGTGCCGAGCCCGGCCACCGGGAATACCGCCTTGCGTATGCGTCGGGTCATGTCCTTCGTGCGTTCCTCGCGGGGAATGCCACCACCGTGGCGGCTTCGGATGCCTTGTCCTTGCCGGAAGCCAGGGGCGTGAACTCCGGCACCGACTCGCGCAGGAGCTGGCCCAGCGCGGGGATATCGTAGCGTTGCACGGCGTCGACCATCCGCGCCACGGCCATGTCGATGCGCTCGGCCGATACGCCGCGCGCCTCGGCCTGCAGGATCTTCGGATGCGACGTCGGCCGATAGCGTTCGTCGGCGTGGAACAGCGTCTCGTGCAGTTTCTCCCCCGGGCGCAGGCCGGTGTAGACGATGGCGATGTCGCGGCCGGGCTGCTTGCCCGCCAGGGTGATCATCTGCTCGGCAAGCAGGCGGATCGACACCGGCTCGCCCATGTCGAGCGTGTACACCGCCTGCGCCGGACCGCTCGCCACCGCCTGCAGGATCAGCTGGCAGGCCTCGGGGATGGTCATGAAGTAGCGGGTGACCTCGGGGTCGGTGACGGTCACCGGCCCGCCCTTGCGGATCTGGGCGCGGAACAGCGGCACCACGCTGCCGGCGGAATCGAGCACGTTGCCGAAGCGGACGGTGACGAAGCGCGTGCCCTCGGAGCCGGTCATCGACTGGCAGACCATCTCCGCAAGGCGCTTCGTGGCACCGAGCACGTTGACCGGATCCACCGCCTTGTCGGTCGAGATCAGGACGAAGGTGCCGACGCCCGCCTGGCGCGCCTCGCGCGCGACGGTGGCGGTGGCCAGCACGTTGTTGCGCACGGCATCGCGGAGCTGTGACTCCAGCACCGGCACCTGCTTGTAGGCGGCGGCGTGGAACACCGCCTCGGGCTGCGACAGCGACAGCGCGTGGCGGATCACGGCCGGATCGCCGCAGTCGCCGAGCACGGGCAGGCATTCGATCTGCGGGAAATCCCGCCGCAGCTCGGCCTCCATGGTCGCCAGCGCGAGCTCGTCGAGCTCGATCAGGGTGATGTGCCGTGCGCCGTGCCGGGCGCACTGGCGGCACAGCTCGGAGCCGATCGAACCGCCGGCCCCGGTGACCAGGACGCTGCGGCCGCCGAGCCAGCCGCGGATGACCTTCCAGTCCGGCGTCACCGGCTTGCGGCCCAGGCGGTCCTCGCTCGCGACCTCCTTCAGCTCGCCCGGCAGCGAGCGGCCCTCGAGCAGGTCGTTGAGCCGCGGGACGGTCCGGAACGGGAGGCCGGTCTTCTCGCAGGCGGCCACCACGCGGCGCATCTCGGTGGCGTCGAGCGACGGCATGGCGATGACCAGGAGCCTGGCCGCGGTCTCGGGCGCGATCCGCGCCACGTCCTCGATCCGGCCCAGGACCGGCAGGCCCCGCAGGTAGCTGCCGCTGAGCGTGGCCGCGTCGTCCAGGAGGCCCACCGGCTGGTACGCGCCGACGCGGCGAAGATCGCGCACCACGGCCTCGCCCGCCTGGCCGGCGCCGAGGATGAGCACCCGCAGCGCCGACTTGTCGGTGCGTTCGTTGGCGTGGTCCTTCCAGGCCCGGTAGAGCAGCCGCGGCATCCCCAGCAGCGCGGACAGGACCACGGGATAGGCCAGCATCACCGTGCGCGGCACCTGGCCGGCGCGGTCGAAGACGAAGAACAGCAGCGGCAGGATGGCGAGCAGTCCGAACAGGCTGGCCTTCACGATGTTGACCAGGTCCGGGATGCTGGCGAAGCGCCACACGCCCCGGTACAGGCCGACCTGCCAGAAGATCAGGCCCTGCACCACGAGGATCAGGACCATTTCCGGCGACAGGGGAGCCGCCGCGGCCATCGGTTCGAGCGGCGAGTTGCGGAAGTGGTTGAGCCCGACCCAGGCGACCCAGACCATGAACAGGTCGTGCACGATCACGGCCACGCGCGGCAGGCTTGTCCGGATCCTCGTGCTCAGGCTGGACATCTAGTGATCCTTCTGCTGGGGGGGGCAGGAGACGGTGGAGATGCGCCAGGCAAGGATCCCGAGTACGGCACAGGTGCCCGCGGCGGCCATTCTAAGCCCGGGCCCGAGTCCGATGGAAAACGCCGCAAGCGCGATCGCCGCGACGGTCCAGGCACCGTAGCCGAGGGTGACGGGCACATGCGAGCCGAGTCCGGCAGCCAGGCGCTGGTAGGCGTGCCCCACGTGGGCCGTCCACCAGCGCTCGCCGCGGACGATGCGCCCACCCAGCGTCAAGGACGCGTCAACCAGGAACGCCGAGGCCGGCAGGAACAGCAGCGGAAGCAGCCCCGCCCCGCCGCCATCGCCGTCCCCGAGCAGGAGCAGGCCGGCCACCGTGGCCAGTGCGAACCCGAGCAGGCCGCTGCCCACGTCGCCAAGGAAGATCCGGGCGCGCGGGAAATTGAACGGCAGGAATCCCAGGCAGGCGGCGGCCAGGACGAGCGACAGGAGCGCCGCTGCCGGCGTCCCGGCGAGCAGTGCGTAGCCGGTCGCCACCAGCAGGGACTGGCTGGCCGCCAGGCCGTCGATGCCGTCCATGAAGTTCCAGACGTTCACCATGACCGGCACCGCGGCCAGCGTCAGCAGCGCGAGCCACGGCCCGGCGCCGGCGGCCGCGAGGCCCGCGGCGAGCGCCGCGCCGGCGCCGCAGTGGGCCGCCAGGCGCCACCAGGGCGAAAGCGGACGATGGTCGTCCGCGAAGCCGGCGCCGGCGACCAGCAGCCCGCCCGCGACCGTCGCCACGGCCAAAGGCTTCGGCAGGATTCCCAGCACCCCCGTGGCGGCGGCACCCGCCAGCCAGGCGATGGCGATTCCGATGCCGCCGCCGCGCGGGGTCGGCACCGAGTGGCTGCGACGTTCGCCGGGCTGGTCGAGCAGCCCGTGCCTGAGGGCGTGCCACCGGGCCGCCGCGGCACCGGTCGCCGCGATCGCCGCGGCCAGCACGAGCCACGGCGCCGCGCGCATCCACTCGGCGCCGTCGGTCGGCATCAGACGACCGCGAAGTTGAGCAGCGGCTTGATCGTGCCCCACTCCTTGCACGAGGGGCATTGCCAGTGGTGGCTGCGTGCGCCGAATCCGCAGCGGCTGCAGCGGTACGCAGGGTTGCGCACCAGAAGCTGGTCGGTGATGTGGCGCAGCTCCTCCAGCGTGGCGGCTTCGTTGCCGCCCTCGGCCAGGGTCAGGTCGATCAGCGCGGCCTCGCCGCGCACCGAGGGCCGGTCCTTCAGCTGCTGCGCGAGGAAGCGCCGCGCCGCCGAAACGCCCTCCTCCGCCTCGACCAGCCGGGTCAGCGCCAGCACCGGGGCCACGCCGCGGTAGTGCTCGCTCATCTCGGTCAGGAAGGCACGGGCGCCGGGCGAATCGCCGGCGCGTTCATAGGCGGCGCGAAGCGGCGGCAGGATCTCCGGAAGGAAGTCGGGGTCGTGGCGGGCGGCCCGCTCCAGCGCACGGATGGCGGCGGCGTCGTTCCCGGCATCGAGCTCGAGCCGGCCTTCGAGCATGCCGGCGCGCACCGAAGTGGAATCCGCGGCATAGGCGCGCGCCACCGCGGCCCTCGCGCCCTCGCGGTCGCCGGCGGCGCGGAGCCGCTCCGCGAGCTCGCACTCGAACTGCCCGATCAGCTTGCCCATCGGCTCGCCGGTGACCTCTTCGTAGCGGGTGGCGTTCTCGATCGCCTTGGGCCAGTCGCGTTCGGCCTGGTAGATGCCGATCAGGTGGCGCAGCGCCTGCGGGGCGCGCTGGTCGATGGCGGCGAGCTCGGTGAAGACGGTCTCGGCGCGGTCGAGCAGGCCCGAGCGCTTGTAGCCCTCGCCCAGCGCAAGCAGTGCCTGCACCTTCTGCTGGTCGGTCAGGTCCGGGCGCTGCACGAGACCCTGGTGCAGCCGGATCGCGCGGTCGACCTCGCCGCGGCGGCGGAACAGGTGGCCGAGCGCGACCTGGGTCTCGAAGGTCTCCTTGTCGAGCTCGGCGATGTGCAGGAACAGCTCGATCGCCTTGTCCGGCTGTTCGTTGAGCAGGTAGTTCAGGCCGCGGAAGTAGGTGGTCGAGAGCTTGCTGACCTGGCTGTCGCTGTGCCGCTCGCCGCCCCGGCGGCCGATCACCCAGCCCGACAGCGCCGCGATCGGGAGCAGGAGGAAGAACCAGAACCACTCGGTGATGAAGGCCATTTCAGTTCGCATCCTTGGCGCGTTGGGGTCCGGCACCGTCGCGCCGGCGCTGGCGCAGCGGCAGCAGCACCGAAGCCATGATGGCCAGTCCCCCGGCGATGGCGCCGAGCAGAAGGCTGCCAAGCAGTGCCAGTCCCAACGTGGGCCGGAACACGACCAGGC
>JAAZHF010000289.1 GCA_012510865.1 Gammaproteobacteria bacterium | reverse complement strand
GTCCAGTGCGCCAGCGCCAGGGCGTCGACGGCCGCCGACACGGCGGCGGCGCGCGCGGGGTCGACCACCAGCACGAAGCCGATGCCGCAGTTGAAGGTGCGCCACATCTCGGCGGCCTCGACCGCGCCCTCGCGCTGCAGCCACTCGAACACGGGCGGCTGCGGCCAGGCTGCGGCGTCCACCTCCAGGCCCAGTCCGTCGGGGATGACTCGCACGATGTTCTCGGGCAGGCCGCCGCCGGTGATATGGGCCATGGCGTGGATCGCGTCGCCCTCGGGCCCGCCGAGGAGCCCCAGCACCGGCTTCACGTACAGGGTGGTCGGCGCCATCAGCGCGTCCTCGAGCCGGACGCCGGCGAGGTCGGTGTCGCCCGGGCGGCCGGCGCGGTCGTAGATGCGCCGGACCAGCGAATAGCCGTTGGAGTGCGGGCCGCTGGAGGCGAGGCCGACGAGCAGGTCGCCGGCTGCCACGCGGGCGCCGTCGCGCAGCTCCGACTTCTCGACCGCGCCGACGGTGAAGCCGGCGAGGTCGTACTCCCCGGGCGCGTACATGTCCGGCATCTCGGCGGTCTCGCCGCCGATCAGCGCGCAACCGGCGAGCTCGCAGCCCCTGGCGATGCCCCCGACCACGGCCACCGTGGTCGCCACGTCCAGTTTGCCGGTGGCGAAATAGTCGAGGAAGAACAGCGGCTCGGCGCCCTGCACCAGCACGTCGTTGACGCACATCGCCACGAGGTCGATGCCGATGGTGTCGTGCCGGCCCAGCTGCTGCGCCAGCTTCAGCTTGGTGCCGACGCCGTCGGTGCCCGACACCAGCACCGGCTCGCGGTACCTGCCGGAAAGGTCGAACATCGCCCCGAAGCCGCCCAGCCCGCCCATCACCTCGGGGCGGAAGGTCCGCTTCACCAGCGGCTTGATGCGTTCGACGACTTCATTGCCCGCGTCGATGTCGACGCCGGCGTCACGATAGGTGAGGGGAGTGGGGCTGGTCACGAGGGCTCGCCTGCGCGGAAAGCCGGGATTTTAGCAGTCCCGGGACCGTCTTCATGGACGCCACGCCGCCGCTGCGGCACCATTCCGGGCTGGACCGGTCCATGGAACGAAGATGCCCAAGGCGTTGCTGTTCACGCTTCTGTTCGCGCTGCTGCTCCCCGGATGGGCCCAGGCCCAGCGCACCGAGGGGGACCGCGCCGGCGCCAGCGGCCTGTACGAGGCCGAGGTCCCGGTCGGCAGCCAGGCCGATGCGGCGCGGCAGTCGGGGTTCGCGCGCGCGCTGGCGCAGGTGCTGGGGAAGCTGTCCGGCGACGGCAGCGTGACCGAGCGGCCGGGGGTGGCGAGGGAGCTGCGTCGCGCCGGCGACTTCGTGGAGGGCTACGACTACCGGCAGGACGAGGGCCGGTCGGCGGCCGGGTCGCCAACCTACACCACGGTGCTGGTCGTGCGCTTCCGCGAAGAAGACGTCAACGCCATCGCCGGCGCGCTCGGCCTTCCGGTATGGCCGGAACCGCGGCCCAAGCCGGTGCTGTGGCTGGCCATCGACGACGGCAGCGGCCCGCGCCTGGTCGCGGTGCAGCAGAACAACGTCGCCCGGCCGGTGCTCGACCGCGCGGTCGAGCGCGGATTCCGCCTGGGGCTCCCCGGCGGGAGCGCCGCCGAGCGCGCGGCGGTGGGTGCCATCTGGCGCGGCGACACCGCGGCCATCTCGCGCCTGTCCGCGCGCTACCGCCCGCCGATGCAGCTGATCGGCAAGCTCTACCGCGCCGACGGCGGCTGGAAGGCCGACTGGACCTTCGTCGACGACGGGCGCGTGCTCGACTCCTGGTCGTTCGCCGACCCCCTGGCGCGGCGCGTGATCGCGTCGGGCGCGGACGGCGCCGCCGATGCGCTGGTGAAGCGCTATGCCAAGGCCGGGGCGGTCGGCGAACCGGCGCTGGAGCGGGTCGTCATCACCGGCATCAACAGCGCCGGCGACTACGTGCGCCTCGCCGCCTGGCTGCAGTCGACCTCGGTGGTGCGGGGGATCCGCCCGCTTCGCGCGACGCCCAACAGCATCGAGCTGGAACTGGACCTCCTGACCGGCCTCGCCGGCTTCCGCCGCGTGCTCGACGAGTCGGTGCTTGTGGAGTCCGGCGCCAACATCGAGGGCGCGCCGGCCGAGTTCCACCTGCGCTGAGGCCGCCGATGGATCCACGCAGCGCACGGGTGGTCTCGCGCTTCATCGAGCGCCTGCAGTGGGGGCTCCTGCTGTTCGCGATCGGCTGGCTGGTGTGGCGCCTGGGTCCGGTACTGACGCCCTTCGTGCTCGCCGCCCTGCTGGCCTGGATGGGCGACCCGCTGGTCGACCGGCTCGAGGCCTCGGGCCGGTCGCGCAACGCCGCGGTCGCGCTGGTGTTCACGCTGATGGTCCTGTTCCTGGTGCTGGCCCTGGTGATCCTGGTGCCCATGGTCGTCGCCCAGGTCCGCACCCTGGGGGAATCGCTGCCCGGCTACCGCGACTGGCTGCTGCAGACCGCGATGCCCTGGCTCGAGGCGCGCACCGGCATCGACATCGACGCCTGGCTGGACCCGGCGCGGATGCTCGACCTGGTACGCGAGCATTCCGAGCGCGCGGGCGGCATCGCCGCGACCGCCCTGGGCGTGGTCTCGCGCTCCGGCGCGGCCATGCTCACCTGGATCGCCAACATCGTCCTGCTGCCGGTGATCACCTTCTTCTTCCTGCGCGACTGGGACCGCATGGTCGCGCGCGCGGCGTCGATGATCCCGCGCGACCACGTCGACACGGTGACGCGCCTGGCGCGCGAGTCCAGCGACGTGCTGGGCGGTTTCCTGCGCGGCCAGTTCCTGGTGATGGTGATCCTCGGCGCGATGTACGGCGTCGGCCTGTGGCTGGTCGGGCTCGAGCTCGGGCTGCTGATCGGGATCATCGCGGGGCTGTTCACCTTCATTCCCTACGTCGGCCCGGCGACGGGGATCATCCTCGGCCTGATCGCGGCCTTGGTGCAGTTCGGCGACTGGCAGCACCTGGCCGGCGTCGCGGTGGTGTTCGGCCTCGGCCAGCTGGTGGAAAGCTACTGGCTCACGCCGAAGCTGGTCGGCGACCGCATCGGGCTGCATCCGGTCGCGGTGATCTTCGCGGTGATGGCGGGCGGGGTGCTGTTCGGCTTCGTCGGGATGCTGATCGCGCTGCCGGCGGCGGCCGTGGTCAACGTGCTGCTGCGCTTCGCGCACGAGCGCTACACCGCCAGCCGGCTCTACGCGGGCCGCGCCGCGCTCGCGGCCGACCAGGCGGGCGAGGCCGGCGGCGCGCTCGCGGCCGACGAGGCGGCACCGCCCGGGGCCGGGGGCGGAGGCGGCCCGGACCCCACGTGAGCAGGCAGCTCCCGCTCGCGCTGCGTTACCCGCCGGACCAGCGCTTCGAGACCTTCGTCGACGCCGCGCCGGGCGCGATCGCCCAGCTGCGGGCGCTCGCCGACGGCAGCGGCGGCTGGCTGTACCTCGATGGTCCGCCAGGAACCGGCAAGACCCACCTGGCGCTGGCGGCCTGCGCCGCCGCGGAAGCGCTGGGGCGCAGCGCGGCCTACCTGCCGCTCGCGGCCGCCGTGGGGCGGCTGGCCGAGGCGCTGGAGGCGCTGGATGGACGCGCGCTGGTGGCGCTCGACGGGGTCGAGGCGATCGCGGGCCGCGACGAGGACGAACTGGCGCTGTTCGATTTCCACAACCGCGCGCGGGCGGCGGGGAGCGCCGTCCTCTATACGGCGGCCGCGCCTCCGGCCGCGCTGCCGCCGGGGCTCCCCGACCTCCGTTCGCGGCTGGCGCAGTGCGCGCGCATCGCGCTGCAGCCGCTGGACGACGAGGGTCGGGCCGACGTGCTGCGCC
>JAAZHF010000288.1 GCA_012510865.1 Gammaproteobacteria bacterium | reverse complement strand
GGCCAGGCGGATGGTCACCGCCATGGCCGCGAAGAAGCTGGTGCTGCCCAGCATCAGCAGCGCCGCGCGCGCCTGCGGGCTGGCCGCGGCGCGGCTCACCAGTCGGCGCCGATGATCCGTGGCTCGGGCTCCAGCGCCACGCCGAAGCGCGCGTGCACCGAGTCCGCGATCCGGCGCGCCAGCGCGAGCACCTCGGCGCCGGTGGCGCGGCCGTGGTTCACCAGCACCAGGGCGTGCCCGGGCGCGACCCCGGCATCGCCGTCGCGGTGTCCCTTCCAGCCGGCGGCGTCGATCAGCCAGGCCGCCGAGAGCTTGCGCAGGCCCGGCGACCCGCCGTCGTAGGCCGGCATGCCCGGATGCCGGGCCGCGAGGGCCGCGGCCCGGGCCTCGTCCACGATCGGGTTCTTGAAGAAGCTGCCGGCGTTGCCGAGCACCGCCGGATCGGGCAGCTTGCGGCGGCGGATCCTGCACACCGCCGCGGCCACCTGCGCAGGCGTCGGCGCGGCGATGCCCATGGCGTGGAGCTCGTCGACGATGCCGGCATAGCCGAGCTCGAGCCGCGGCGTCCGGCTGAGCGCGAACTCCACGGCGGTCACGATCCAGCGTCCGTGCTCGCGCTTGAAGCGGCTGTCGCGGTAGGCGAAGCCGCAGTCCCCGGGCGCCAGGCGCACGATCGCCCCGGCCTCGCGGTCCCAGGCTTCCACCGCGTGCACGCGGCGGTCGAGCTCGACTCCGTAGGCACCGATGTTCTGGATCGGCGCCGCGCCCACGGTGCCCGGGATCAGCGCCAGGTTCTCGAGCCCGGACAGGCCCAGCGCCAGGCTGTGCAGGACGAAGCCGTGCCAGTCGCGGCCGGCGCCCGCGCGCAGGACCACGCGGTCGCCGCGGTCGGCGACCACCTCGATCGCGTCGGCGGAAAGGGCGAGGGCGGCGTCGGTGGTGCCGGTGGCGAAGAGCAGGTTGCTGCCGCCGCCCAGGACCAGCAGCCCGCCCACGGCCATGCGCGGATCGGCGAGCACCCCGGGCAGGGCCGCGGCGTCCGCCACCTCGGCCAGCCAGGCCGTGCGCGCCGGCACCCGCAGGCTGGTGCGCGCGGCCAGGTCCGCGTCGCGCGTCCAGCGCACGGGAGTGCGGTCTTCGATGGTCGCGTCGCTCACAGGTTGGGGAGGTTGCCGCGGCTGGGGGCTTCCTTGCGCCGGCGGATCGCCTCGACGCATTCGCCGACGAGGGACGGGCCGCGATAGACGAGCCCGGTGTACAGCTGCACGAGCGACGCGCCGGCGGCCATCTTCTTGGCCGCGTCGGCGCCGGACAGGATCCCGCCCACGCCCACCAGCGGGATGTCGGCCGGCAGCCGCGTGCGCAGCATGCGCAGCACGGCCGTGGACTTGTTCATCAGCGGCTCGCCGGACAGGCCGCCGGCCTGCCGCGCATGCCTGTGGTCCTGCACCGCGATGCGCGAGACGGTGGTGTTGGTGGCGATGACGCCGTCGACCTGCAGGTCGCCGAGCACGCGCGCGGCCGCGTCGATGTCTTCGTCGCTGAGGTCGGGCGCGACCTTGACCAGCACCGGCACGCGGCGCCCGTGGCGCGCGGCAAGGCGCTCCTGGGCCTCGCGCAGCTCGCCCACCAGGCGGCGCAGCGCCTGCTCCTCCTGCAGCTCGCGCAGCCCCGCGGTGTTGGGCGAGGAAATGTTGACGGTGACGTAGTCGGCGAGCGGGTACACGCGCTCCAGGCAGTGGATGTAGTCGACGTGGGCGGACTCGTTGGGCGTGTCCTTGTTCTTGCCGATGTTGATCCCGAGCAGTCCGCCGCCGGCGCGGCGCGCCCGGCGCACGTTGCGCACCAGGGCGTCGACGCCGCCGTTGTTGAAGCCCATGCGGTTGATGATCGCCCGGTACTCGGGCAGGCGGAACATCCGCGGCGCCTGGTTGCCCGGCTGCGGGCGCGGCGTGACCGTCCCGACCTCGACGAAACCGAAGCCGAGCGCCAGCAGCGCATCGACGTGGCGTCCGTCCTTGTCGAGCCCGGCGGCCAGGCCGACCGGGTTCGGGAAGCGCAGGCCGAGGACGGTGGCCGGGAAGGGCCGCGGCGCGCCCCCGAGCAGGCGCTGCACCTTCAGGCGGTGCAGCGCCTCGAGCGAGGCCAGGCCGAGGCCGTGGGCGCGCTCCGCGTCGAGGGCGAACAGGAAGGGGCGCGCCAACCCGTACATGGTGTCCTCAGAGATCGAACCTGATGCCCTGGGCCAGCGGCAGCGCGTCCGAGTAGTTGATGGTGTTCGTCTGGCGCCTCATGTACGCACGCCAGGCGTCGGAACCCGATTCGCGGCCGCCGCCGGTCTCCTTCTCCCCGCCGAACGCGCCGCCGATCTCCGCGCCCGAGGTGCCGATGTTGACGTTGGCGATGCCGCAGTCCGATCCCGCCGCCGACAGGAAGGCCTCGGCGCTCTTGAGGTTGGTGGTGAAGATCGACGACGACAGGCCCTGCGGCACGTCGTTCTGCATCGCGATCGCATCCCCGAGCGCAGAGTACTTCATCACGTACAGGATGGGGGCGAAGGTCTCGGTCTGCACGACTTCGGCGTCGTTCGACAGGCCGGTGATGATGGTCGGCAGCACGAAGAAGCCCTTGCGGTCGGTCAGCGCGCGGCCGCCGCTCTCGACCGTGCCGCCGGAAGCCCTGGCCTTCTCGATCGCCGCCAGGTAGGCGTCGACCGCCGATTGTCTGTTGCGCGGGCCCATCAGGTTGGCCGGGTCGGTCGGGTCGCCGATCTTATTCTCGACCTGCGCGTAGGCGGTCTTCAGCTTGCCGAGCACGTCGTCGTAGATGGACTCGTGCACGAACAGCCGGCGCGTGGTGGTGCAGCGCTGGCCGGCGGTGCCGACGGCGCCGAACACGATGGCCGGGATCGCGAGCTTCAGGTCCGCGGTCTCGTCGACGATGATGGCGTTGTTGCCGCCCAGCTCCAGCAGCGAGCGGCCCATGCGGCGCGCCACGCGCTCGCCGACCTTGCGGCCGACCTTGGTCGAGCCGGTGAAGCTGATCATGGCGACGCGCTTGTCGTCGACCATGCGCTCGGCCAGCGAGTTGTCGGTGTCGTTGAACAGGAAGAACAGGTCGGGGAAGCCGCCGGCGCGCAGGGCCTCGTTGCAGACCTTCATCGAGGCGATGGCCGACAGCGGGGTCTTGCCCGAGGGCTTACAGATCGAGATGTCGCCGCAGACCGCCGCGATGAAGGAGTTCCAGGCCCAGACCGCGACCGGGAAGTTGAAGGCCGAGATGATCCCGACGATGCCCAGCGGATGCCACTGCTCGTACATCCGGTGGCCCGGGCGCTCGGAGTGCATGGTCAGGCCGTAGAGCTGGCGCGAGAGGCCGACGGCGAAGTCGCCGATGTCGATCATCTCCTGGACTTCGCCGTCGCCTTCCGGCTTCGACTTGCCCATCTCCAGTGCGACCAGCGAGCCGAGCATGTCCTTGTTCGCGCGCAGCGCGTCGGCGCACAGGCGGATCGCTTCGCCGCGGCGCGGCGCCGGCGTGGTGCGCCAGTCGCGGAACGCCGCCTGGGCGCGCTCGACGATGCGCTCGTAGTCGGCCTCGGAGGCCACGTGGACCCGGGCCAGCACTTCGCCGTTGGCCGGATTCACCGGCTCCAGCACGCCGGCGTCCCGGGTCGGCGACCACTCGCCGTTGCCGAGGTAGGTGCCGGATTCGGTGCCGGACAGGCCGAGGGCGGTGAGGACGGGGTGGGTCATGGGCGTGCTCCTGTAGCGGATATGTAGGAGCGGCCATGGCCGCGACCGGCCTGCGCAGTCCAGGCATCCATCGCGGCCATGGCCGCTCCCACATGCGGATTGGCGCCCCCGGCGCGATTCGAACGCACGACCTTCCCCTTAGGAGGGGGACGCTCTATCCAGCTGAGCTACGGGGGCAGGGGACGCAATTCTGGCACGCAGCGTCGGCCGCGGGCAATGCCGCGGGCCCGCGGCAGGTCGGGCGCGGCAGGCCCCGGAAAGGCAAGGGGCCGGACGGTGTCCCGTCCAGCCCCTTGTCGTCACGCGGATCCGTGTGGTGGAGCCAGGGAGGATCGAACTCCCGACCTCGTCATTGCGAACGACGCGCTCTCCCAGCTGAGCTATGGCCCCACGGCGGCGGGTATTCTATACGCCTGCCTCTCCGCTCGGCAATTCCCGCGTGTCGCCGGCCAGCAGCGGTGCCAGCACGGGCTCCAGTTCGGCGCGCCGCCAGCCGCCCAGGGCGGACCAGTCGCCATCGTCGAGCAGGGCCTCGAGCTTCCTGCGCGACGCCAGCACGCCGTCGGGCAGCCCCAGCGCGACGCTGCGCGCGGCGACCGCGTCCTGCAGGCGGCGCACGGCGCGCTTGTCGCGCTCTTCGGTGCGTACCGGCGGCGCCTGGTCCTCGTCGGGAAGGGGGCGGGCGAGGGCGTCCCAGATTTCGGCCAGCAGCTTGCGCGGCGCCTTGGGGTGGCGGTCGAACAGCGACCTCAGCGACGCACGGTCCGCGGGCGCGCTGCGCGCCACGGTGGCCGCCAGTTCGTTGTCCAGCACCCAGCTGCGCGGCCTGTCGTGGTCCCGCGCCCAGGCGTCGCGCCAGCGCAGCAGCCGCAGCAGGCGCAGCTGGCCCTCGCGGTCCAGGAACTGCGCCGCGCGGACCGGGAGGTGCGGCCAGCGTTCGAGGCCGGCGTCGCGCGCGTTGGCGACCATCCGCGCGCAGTCCTCGCGCAGCCACTCCAGGCGGCCGAGTGCGCGCAGGCGGTCCTGCAGGTGGTCGTGGAGCCCGAACAGGTGGCGCACGTCGTCGGCGGCATAGGCGAGCTGGGCGTCCGACAGCGGCCGCCGGGTCCAGTCCGACCGCGTTTCGCCCTTGCCCAGGGCCACCCCGGTCACGTCGGCGACCAGGCGCTGGTAGCCCACGCCGGCGCCGATGCCGGCGATCGCCGCCGCCACCTGGGTGTCGAACAGCGGTTCGGGAAGCGCGTCGCACGCGCGCTGCAGGGCGACCAGGTCCTCGCTGGCGCTGTGCATCACCTTGGTGATGCCGGGGTCGGAGAGGATGCCGCGCAGCGCCGCGGCCATGCCCGGCACCTGCGCGTCGACGAGGAGGATGGCGTCGTCGACCGCGACCTGCACCAGGGCCAGGTGCGGCCACCAGGTGCGTTCGCGGATGAATTCGGTGTCCAGGCCGATGCGCGCGGGGCGGGTTTCGAAGCGGGAGAGCAGCGCGTCGGGCTCGTCCAGCCAGGTGAAGTCGGGTTCCATCGGTGCCAGCGTACCGGCCGTCCGTCGCTTCCCGCAATCGCTGGCCGCGCCGCCGCGGGCTGCGCGGGCGCGCCCGCTTGCCGTACTCTGGCGCCCGTGAACGACCGCCACATGCCAGCCCCAGGCCGCCCGCGCCCGCCGCTGCGGGCCGTCGCCGCAGCGCTCGCGCTGCTGCTGCTCGCGGCCTGCGCGCGCGAACAGCCGCCGGACGGCGACGGCGCGGAAGGCGCGGCCGGACCCCGTGCCGATGGCAGCGTGACCATCAGCGGCGACGACCGGCTCGCCGGCCGCCTGACCTGGCGCGCCCCCGAAGTCGAGCTGGGCGAGGACGAAGGCTCCGTGCCCGATGCCCTCGAGCGCGCGCGCCTCGCGCTCGAGGCGGGCGACCTGGATGCCGGTCCCGGGTCGGCGATCCCGCTTTACCGGGCCGTGCTCGAGCGCGAGCCCGGTCGGGAGGAGGCCGTGGACGGGCTGGAGCGCGCGCTCCAGGCGCTGCTGGCACAGGGCGGCGAGGCCGTCGCCCGCGCGGGCGCCG
>JAAZHF010000287.1 GCA_012510865.1 Gammaproteobacteria bacterium | reverse complement strand
GTTCGCGTAGCCCGAGGCGCCGCCCGCGATCAGCGCGCCCCCGAAGCCGCCGCCCGCGCCGCGCCAGCCGACGTCGGTCTTGGTGGCGTGGCCCTCGGTCATCGCCACCTGCTCCGAGGAGCGCGCGTCGGTGACGGTGAGGACCACGTCCGCGCTGCTGCGCTTGAGGTTGATGCCGCCGACCACGGCGGCGGCGCGCCGGTTCCCCAGCAGCCCGCCGACGAGGCCGCCGATGTTGGTGCCGCCGGCGTCGCGGTTCTGCGATACCACGTCGGGCACGAGCACGTAGTCGGCCGCGCGGATCTGGCCCTTCCCGATGTTGGAGCCGCCGCGCAGCTCTCCGGAGGAGGCCAGCGCGCGCTCGGCCTGCATCGCCTGCAGGCCGGTGCCGCGGTCGACCAGGGTGAAGCAGCGCGAGCGGTTGACGTACACCTTGATCAGGGCCGCCGGGGACGGCAGGCGCTGGCCCGTCCACCAGTTCTGGCCGGTCGGTTCGATCACGGCGATGGTGCCCAGGTTGCGGGAGCACACCGGGACATCGGTGGCCACCTGGGCCAGGGCCAGGGACGGCGCCGCCAGCAGGCAGGCGGCGAGGGCGGCGGCGGGGACGGCGGCGGGGACTGTACGCGACATTGGCGGCTCCATTGCTCCGGTCGGGATGTTCATCACCCGTCAAACGCGGTTTCACGAGCCTGGGGGACGCCCTTCGTTGCAGGGGCGACGTGGGTCGTTGCGCAGGTGGCGTTGGGTAGGCGGGCCGGCGGCCCCATAATCGGCCCATGGAGATCAAGTCCGACAATCCCGAGCACGGCTTCCAGTTCCCCGGCGATTTCGAGATCACGGCGATGGGGCCGGCGTCGGCCGGGCTCGAGGTCGAGGTGCCGAACCTGCTTCGCGCCGCGGGCCTCACCGTGGTCCACGAGAGCCTGGTCCTGCGCGAGTCCAGCGCCGGCCGCTTCGTCTCGGTGCGGCTGACCTTCCGCGCCAATTCGCGCGAGGAGTACGAGAGCGCGCACGCCGCGCTGCGCGAGCATCCCGAGGTGAAGTGGACGCTGTAGCCGCCACGGCGACGGCTCCGCTATTGGTGCGCGACCTCGGCCGGCGTGCCTACGAGCCGGTCTGGCGCGCGATGCAGGCCTTCACCGACGCCCGCGACGAGGCGACGCCCGACGAACTGTGGCTGGTCGAGCACGAGCCGGTGTTCACGCTCGGCCAGGCCGGCAGGCCGGAGCACGTGCTGGCTCCCGGGGGCATCCCGGTGCTGCAGGTCGATCGCGGCGGACAGGTGACCTACCACGGCCCTGGCCAACTGGTGGCGTATCCCCTGTTCGACCTCAGGCGGCTGAAGGTCGGCGTGCGCGAGTACGTCTGCCGGATCGAACAGGCCATCATCGATACGCTCGGCGGATGGGGCATCGCCGCGCGGCGCCGCGAGGGCGCGCCGGGCGTGTACGTCGACGGCGGCGCCAAGATCGCGGCCCTCGGCATCCGCGTGCGCCGCGGCTGCACCTTCCACGGCCTGGCGTTCAACATCGCCATGGACCTCGAACCCTTCCACCGGATCAACCCCTGCGGCTACGCAGGGCTGGAAGTGACCTCGGTGGTAGAATGCGGGGGTCCCGCAAGCATCGACGCCGCCCGGGCCCCCCTGGTCGCGGCGCTGGCCGCGCAGTTCGGCCTGGCGCCCGTCGAGGCCGCCGCGTAGCCGCGCCCATCCGCCCATCCCCGCTCGTCGCGATCCCCCGTGGCAGGAAGCATGTCCGACACCGCTGCAAACCCGCGCTCCATTCCTCTGAACGTCGTCGACGCGGCGCCGCCGTCCCTGGTGCCCGGCGCGAAGCAGGTGGCGGCGGACAAGATCGCGCGCTCCCCGGTGCAGTTCGCGGATGCCCCGGTGCTCCGCAAGCCGTCCTGGATCCGGGTCCGGATCCCGTCCAACGGCGCGGTGGCGGCGCTGAAGTCCCGGCTCCGCGCCAGCCGCCTGGTCACGGTGTGCGAGGACGCGAGCTGCCCCAACATCCACGAGTGCTTCGGCCACGGCACCGCCACGTTCATGATCCTGGGCGAGGTCTGCACCCGGCGCTGCAGCTTCTGCGACGTCGCCCATGGCCGCCCGAAGCCGCCGGACGCCGACGAGCCGCGCCGCCTCGCCGAGACCGTCGCCGACATGGGCCTGAAGTACGTGGTGGTGACCTCGGTCGACCGCGACGACCTGCGCGACGGCGGCGCGCAGCATTTCGTCGACTGCATCGCCGCCATCCGCGCCGCCACGCCAGGCACCCGGGTCGAGATCCTCACCCCGGACTTCCGCGGCAAGGGCCGCATGGACCGCGCGCTGGAGATCCTGGCCGGCAATCCGCCGGACGTGTTCAACCACAACGTCGAGACCGTCCCGGACCTCTACCGCAACGTCCGCCCGGGCGCCGACTACCAGTGGTCGCTGACCCTGCTGAAGCGGTTCAAGGCGCAGCACCCGGAGATCGCCACCAAGTCCGGGATCATGCTCGGCCTCGGCGAGACCCGGGAGCAGGTCGAGGCGACCCTGCGCGACCTCCGCGACCATGACGTGGACATGGTCACCATCGGCCAGTACCTGCAGCCGAGCCCGCACCACCACCCGGTGCTGCGCTACTGGACGCCCGAGGAGTTCAAGGCCTTCGAGGACTACGGGATGGGACTGGGCTTCACCCACGTCGCCTCCGGCCCCCTGGTCCGCTCGTCCTACCACGCCGACCGCCAGGCCGCCGGGGCCGGGGTCGTCGCCTGAACCCGGGACGCGCCTGCTTGCAGGATTGTTCACACCACCGGCCCCGGCCGCGGTTAGAGTGAACGCGCGCGCATCCGTGCGATGCTCCGCACCCGGCCGCCCCGCGGCCCGGCCCGGCGCCACGGCCGCCGCGCCGCCATCGTGAGTACCGAGCCCCGAGCATGAAAGCACGCCACGCCCTCTCCGCCACCGTCGTCGTCCTGGCCCTGGCCATGCCCCTGGCACTCATGGCGCGGGCCGCCGGCGACGCGATCCCGGCGGAGCCGGCGACCGACCACGCCACGACCTCGCGGCTGGTCTACGGCCTGCTTTCGGACAGCCGCTACGCCTACCGGCCGCGGGGCCTGGACGCGAGCCTGTCGCAGGACATCTTCCGGCGCTACCTCGAGTCCCTCGACGGCAACAAGCTGTTCTTCGACGCCCGCGACATCGAGCGCTTCCGCGTCCACGAGCCGCGGATGGGCGACGCCGTGCGCCAGGGCGACTCCGGCCCGGCCCTGGAGATCTACGCCGTCTACAAGCAGCGCGTGGCCGAGCGCGTCGAGTACGCCCGCGGGCTGCTCGACCAGGACATCTTCGATTTCGATGGCGACGAGCGCTGGTACTACGCCCGCGAGGACGCGCCCTGGGCGACCCGCGCCGAGCTCGACGAGCTCTGGAAGAAGTCGGTCCGCAACGACTGGCTGCGGCTGAAGCTGGCCGGCAAGTCGCCCGACGAGATCCGGGCCACCCTCGACAAGCGCTACGCGAACATCGCCAACGGCGTCGCCCTGCTCAACAACGAGGATGCCTTCCAGACCTTCCTCAACGCCTATACCTCGTCCATCGACCCGCACACCGACTACTTCAACCCGCGCACCGCGGGGCTCTTCAACCAGAGCATGTCGCTGTCGCTGGAAGGCATCGGCGCGCAGCTCCAGAAGCAGGACGACGTGGTCGTGATCCGCGAGCTGATCCCCGGCGGCCCCGCCGCGGCCAGCGGCAAGTTCACGCCCGGCGACCGCATCGTCGGCGTCGGCCAGGGCACCAGCGGGCCGATGGAGGACGTGGTCGGCTGGCGCATCGACGACGTGGTCGAGAAGATCAAGGGCAAGGCCGGGAGCCAGGTGCGCCTGGACGTGGTCCCGGTCGAGGCCGTCCTCGACAGCGAGCCCGTGCGCATCGTCCTGACCCGCGCCCGGATCCGCCTCGAGGAGCAGGCCGCGAAGTCGAAGGTGATCGACATCCCGGCCTCGGCGGTCGGCGGTGCGAAGCGCATCGGGGTGATCGAGCTCCCGGCGTTCTACCAGGACTTCGAGGGCCGGCGCAGCCGCAATGGCGACTACGCCTCGGCGACGCGCGACGTGGCGCGCATCCTGGGCGAGTTCCGCGCCCAGGGCATGGACGGCATCGTGCTCGACCTGCGCAACAACGGCGGCGGTTCGCTCAACGAGGCGGTCGAACTCACCGGCCTGTTCATCGACACCGGCCCGGTGGTCCAGGTCCGCGAATCCGGCGGCCGCGTCAACGTCGAGGCGGACCGCAAGGCCGGCGTCGCCTGGGACGGGCCGCTGGCGGTGCTGGTCAACCGCGCCTCGGCCTCGGCCTCCGAGATCGTCGCCGGCGCCATCCAGGACTACGGGCGCGGGCTGGTGATCGGCGAGACCACCTTCGGCAAGGGCACGGTGCAGAACCTGTTCGACCTCGACCGCTGGCCTGCCAACGAGGGCAAGCGCCACGGCCAGGTCAAGATGACGATCGCGCAGTTCTTCCTGCCGGGCGGCGGCAGCACCCAGAACAAGGGCGTCGTGCCCGACATCCGCTTCCCGGCGACGGTCAACGGAAGCGAGTTCGGCGAGAGCACCTACGACAACGCTCTGCCCTGGACGCGCATCTCGGCGGTGCCGCACACGCGCTACGGCAACTTCGCGCCGCTGCTTCCGCAGCTCGATGCCCTGCACTCGGGCCGCGTCGCCAGGGACCGCGAGTTCCAGTGGTGGAAGGAGGACGTCGCCGAGTTCAGGGCCGAGGCCGAGAAGAACTACATCTCGCTCAACGAGGCCGAGCGGCGCGCCGAGCGCGACCGCCAGGCCGCCAAGCGCCAGGCCCGCCAGGAAGAGCGCAAGCGCCTGGGGCTTGCGCTAGACCCGCTGGCCGAGCTCGCCGACGACGACGGCCTGACCGCCAACGAGCGCGACATCGCCACCGACACCGCGCGCGAGGACGCCGCCGAGAAGCGCCCGGACCCGCTGCTGCGCGAATCCGCCGCGATCCTCGCCGACGCCGTGCGCCTGCTGGACGCCGACCGCCAGCTGTCGGCCGCGGTCCTGCCGGAGTCGACCGGCCCCGGCCGCTGGGCGCGCTGAACCCGCGTCGCAGGAGCAGTCCGCCCGGACGCCACCATGGGTGCCGCTTCGCCGATCCTCCCCGCACGCACGCCGCCGGGTGCGCTGGCGGTCGCCCTTGCACTCGCGGCGGTGTACGTGGTCTGGGGCTCGACCTACCTGGGCATCCGGTTCGCGCTCGAGGGCGGATGGCCGCCGCTGCTGATGGCGGGGCTGCGCTTCGTCGCCGCTGGCGGCCTGCTGTACGCCGTGCTCCGCCTGCGCGGCGTCCCGGCGCCCAGCCGTCGCCAGTGGCGGGACCTCGCCGTCATGGGCCTGCTCCTGCTGGGCCTGGGCAACGGCATGGTGTGCATCGCCCAGCAGACGGTGTCCTCGGGGATGGCGGCGGTGGCGGTCGCGTCCTGTCCGCTGTGGATCGGGCTGTTCGCGGCGCTGCGCGGCGAGCGTCCGACCCGGATCGAACTCGCCGGCCTGGCGATCGGCTTCGCGGGCGTGATCTGGCTCAACGCCGGGAGTTCGCTGACCGCGTCGCCGAGCGGCCTCGTGGCGCTGCTGGTGGCGCCGCTGGCCTGGGCTTTCGGATCGGTCTGGAGCCGCAGCCGCGCGCTGCCGTCGCCGTTCATGGCCGCCGCGGGGCAGATGCTCTGCGGCGGCGCGCTCATGCTCTGCGCCGGCTGGCTGCTGGGCGAGCGGATCGAATCCATGCCGACGCTGCGCGGCTGGCTGGCGGTGGGCTACCTGGCGGTGTTCGGCTCGATCGTCGCCTTCTCGGCCTATGCCTGGCTGCTCCAGAACGTGCGCGCCACCCTCGCCGGCAGCTACGCCTACGTGAACCCGGTGATCGCCGTGGTGCTCGGCGTGATGCTCGCGGGCGAACGCTTCGGCGCCCATGACATCGGCGCGATGGCGGTGATCCTGGCAGGCGTGGTCGCGATCACGGTGGCCACGGCCCACCGG
>JAAZHF010000286.1 GCA_012510865.1 Gammaproteobacteria bacterium | reverse complement strand
GGGGCGGTCACCCGCGCCGACGGCAGCCGCACCGAGGCCGGCAGCCTGGTCGATCCGCGCGACTGGCCGAGGGAGCGCGTGGACGGCGTGCCACCGAAGACCGTCGAGCCGCCTCCGGACATCGCCCAGCGGATCCGCCGCGAGCAGGCGCGCGTGGCAGCGGCACGCACCCGCGACGACGCGCGCGCGGACTTCGCGCAGCGCTTCATCCGGCCGGTCGAGGGCCGCATCAGCGGCCGCTTCGGCAGCGGCCGCATCTACAACGGCCGTCCCGGCGCCGGCCATTCCGGCATGGACATCGCGGCGCCGGCCGGAACGCCGGTCAAGGCGCCCGCCGCCGGCGTGGTCACCTTCGCCGACCCCGGCCTGTACCTCACCGGCGGCACCGTCGTGATCGACCACGGCCACGGCGTCAGTTCCAACTTCCTGCACCTCTCGCGCATCGACGTGGCCGAGGGCGAGCGCGTGGAACAGGGGCAGGTCTTCGCCGCCGTCGGCGCCACCGGCCGCGCCACGGGTCCGCACCTGCACTGGGGCATGAACTGGTTCGACGTCCGCGTCGATCCGCTGCTGGTGCTCGAACGTCCCTGAGGGCAGGCCCGGTCGCGGCCGACGATGCGCCGCGGACTTCAGCCCGCCAGCACCCCGGCGGGCGTCCGGCCGGTGCCGCTCACGCGGTTGCGCCCGCCCTGCTTGCTGGCGTAGAGCGCGGCATCGGCGCGTTCGAACAGGGTCTCGGCGGACTCCCCGCGGCGGTACTCGGCCACGCCCACGCTCAGGCTGCCGTCGAGCTCCAGCGCCTCCACCGACAGCGGCCGCGAGCCGACGGAGTCCACCATCCGCCGCGCGACCTCGAGCGCCTCGCGCAGCGGACTGCCGGGAAGCACCACCAGGAATTCGTCGCCGCCGTAGCGGCCGATGATGCCGCCGGCGCGGAGCTCGTTGCGCAGGCGCTGCGAGACGATGCGCAGGCAGCGGTCGCCGACGCTGTGCCCGTGCCGGTCGTTGATGGCCTTGAAGTTGTCGACGTCGACGAAGGCGATGCTGAGCGGCGTGCCCGCGGCCGACGCCAGCTGCATCGCGCGCGCCAGCTCCGCCTCGACGCCGCTGCGGTTGTAGAGGCCGGTCAGGTCGTCCGAAAGCGCAGCGGCGCTGGCGTAGTCGCGGTCGCGGCGCAGTTCGAGCAGCTTGTCCGCCAGCCCGATCATCAGCAGCAGGCCGGCCACGGCGAAGGCCCCGGCCAGGCCCTGCGCCAGCCAGGTCGGCCCCGCCCAGAGGCCCATCATCTCGGTCGCCATCAGCGTGGCGAAGGCCATCAGCGGGAGCCACGAGGCCATCACCACGCGCCCGGCGCGGTCGCCGCGCAGCGCCAGCAGCGTGCTGGCGGCCAGCAGCAGCAGCGCCGACAGGAGCAGTCCGAGGTTGCCGACGTGGCCAAGGAGCGCGATGTCGGACACCAGGCTTCCCAGCCCGGTGGACGCCGCGAGCCCGGAGCCGACCCACAGCAGCCGGTCCAGGCGCGGCAGCTTGCCGGGAAGGTCGAGGTAGGCGCGCTGGAACAGGTTGCTGCACAGCACGCCCAGCCCGCCGGCGATCCGGTTGGCCCGGGTGGATTCGCCGAACACCGCTTCCGCGCCCGGCAGCATGCGCGCATCGCCGCCGATCGCCACCAGGTACAGCACCGCGAAGCCGAGCATCGCGCCGAACCACCCGAAGCTGGCGTCCCCGGTCCCGGCCCGGAATGCGATCGCCAGCAGCGCGAGGACCGTGAGCACCGACAGGATGAACACGCGCCAGGCGACGAAGGCGAGGTCCTCCCGATGCACCTGGTCGAGCGATTCGATCGCCACCGGCATCTGCATCCACGACCCCGGCTCGCCCCGCAGCCACACCGCGCGTCCCGCGGGGATCCCCTGCGGCAGGTCGACCACCAGCGCGCGGTGCGAGTAACGCAGGTCGGCGTTGGCGCCGTACACCGCCAGGTGGCGGGGCGCGTCGGCGCCGGGCGCCCAGGCCTCGACCCTGGCCAGGAACGGAGAACGCAGCACCAGCCGCGGCTGGCCGGCGGCGTGCACCGGCGCCGGCGACGTCACCCGCCACCAGCCCGCGTCCCCGCGGCGGCCGCGGATCGCGGTGCCGGCGGCCGGTTCCAGGCGGTGGTCATGGCGACCCGACAGCACCTCGTCCGCGGGCAGGTCCCCCGCGGCGAGCCGCTGCAGCACCAGGCCGCCGTCGCCGCCCTGGGCCTGGCCGTCCCACGCCGCGGCCAGGCCCGGCATGGCCAGGCACAGCGCGGCCAGGCACAGCAGCATGCCGCTCCACCCGGGCAGGCGCTTCGGATCCCCCTTCCGCATGGCCCAATCGTATCCGGTCGCGGGGCGCCGGTGGGGCCGGGTCATCGCGGTGGCACGTCTCCCGAAACCCGGGCCACGGCGTCGTGGGCGTGCAGGCTCTCGAAATGCGAGACGGTCACGTCGAAGCGGGCCACGCGCGGGCTGGAGGCCGCGACCGCGGCGACGCGGCGGGCGGCGTCCTCGCAGAACATCAGGTTGTCGGCGTTGGCGCGGGCGAAGGCCTGCTCGTCCTCGCGCTTGACCGCGGTCTGCACCGGCGTGCCGAGCGCCGCCTCCACTGCGTCGACCAGCTCGAGCAGCGGCAGCGCGTCGACGTCGTTGCGCAGCAGCACGCGCACGTCGGCGCGGCTGCGTTGCGCGTGCGGGGTGGCGGCAAGGCCGCGCGCCGCGGCCAGCCATTCCCGCACCGCGACGCCGGACGGCGCGGCCCGGGCGGAGAAGTCGGCTGCGAAGCGGTCGGCGGTGGCGCGGCGCGACAGCGCCGCCGATGCCGGGCAGGTGCTGGAATACTCGACGCCGAAGGCCAGCACGATCTCCGGGCCCGACGGCGACAGCGTCGCGTCGACCTCGACCGGATAGGACTTCCAGCCCGAGTTGCCGCTGGCCAGTGCGCCGCGGCGCAGCAGCTGCTCCCAGCGCAGGGTCAGGCGGGCGGTGGTGGCCAGGCCGGACTGCGAATCGATGCACTCGCGCAGCAGTGCGCGCAGCGACGAGGTCGACAGGGGCGCGGCCGCGAGCGCGTCCTGCAGCAGCAGGTACAGGCGCGACATGTGGATGCCCCGGGTCTCCGCGCTGGCGAGGTCGACTCCGATGTCCGCCGTCGCGGGCACCAGCCGCGGGCCGTCCCCGTCGCCGTCCACGCGCAGCGGCAGCGCCACGCGGCGCATGCCCACCCAGTCGAGCGGACGCGCGGCGGCGGCGCGGTCGTAGGCGACGTCGGGAAG
>JAAZHF010000285.1 GCA_012510865.1 Gammaproteobacteria bacterium | reverse complement strand
GAACAGGTTGTCCTCGAGGCGTTCGAGCGTGAGCAGGTCGAGGAGTTCGGCGGCGGGGGCGGGGGGGCGCACGGGCATCGCGCAAGTATATCTTCGGTCAGTCCCGCGGCAGCCGCTGCAGCGGCACCGCGTCCAGCACCCGCCGCCACGGGAACATCGGTCCCGGGTCGCGCTTGCGACGGACCCGCAGCGATGCGTCGTCGCTGGCCGGTACCTGCTCCGTGTCGAGGTCCTCGTGGCCGGCGATCCAGCGCAGCCCCGGGAGCGACCCGGCCAGCGTGCGCAGCAGCCCGGCCAGGGCCGCGAGCTGGGCGTCGGGATACGGTTCCTCCATCGCCTGGTGGCGCGAATCCAGCCAGTGTGGCCAGCGTCCCCGGTTCACGAGTTCGATCCCCACCGAGCGCGCGTTGTGGCCGCGGACGTGGTGCGCGATGCGCGCCGGTTCCACCCACTGCTCCACCGAGCCGTCGCGGTCGATGTACCAGTGACCGCTGTTGCCGGTGCCGCTGGCGGGATACAGCACGCGCTCGCCGTAGTCGCGCGCGGTGGCCAGGTCGGGCAGCTCGGTGCAATGGACCACCACCAGGTCGACCGTGGACAGCGGCCGTGGATCGAGCAGGCGTTCGTACGGCAGGGGGTCGATGCGCACGTCGCGGCCGCGGTGGGGAGGGGCAGCGATGCTAGCATCCGCGGTTGTCCCGACCACGGCGGAACCATGAGCCAGCGCGGCCACTGCATCCTGTCCCACGGCTTTGAAAGCGGCCCGGACGCCACCAAGGTGACCGCGCTCGCGGAGGCCGCGGAGCGGCTGGGCTGGTGCCACGAGCGCCCGGACTACACGGCCTTCGACGCAAGTGCCGGGCACGGCCGGCATGGCGACGTCGCCGGCCGCCTGTCGCTGCTGCGCGCCCTGGCCGCGGAGCGCGCCGGCGACGGGCCGCTGGTGCTCGCGGGGTCGAGCCTCGGGGCCTGGATCTCCGCCCGGGTGTCGCTCGAGGTGCCGGTGCGCGCCCTGTTCCTGATGGCACCGCCGGTGAACCTGGCGGCCGACCATCCCATCCAGGCAGCGCCGGTGCCGACCGCGATCATCCACGGCTGGGACGACGAACTCATTCCCGCGGCGGACGTGGTCGCCTGGGCGGCACCGCGCAGGGATCGCCTGCTGCTCGTCGACGACGGCCACCGCCTGTCCGGCCACGTCGACGCCTCGGCCGCGCTGTTCGGACAGCTGCTGCAGTCGCTCGCGCCGTGAAGTTCTTCGCGAGCTGCGGCAAGGGGCTGGAATACCTGCTGGCCGACGAGCTTGTCGCGCTCGGCTGCGCGCGGGCGACGGCCACCGTCGCCGGCGTCAACGTCGAGGGCGACCTGGCCGACGCGCAGCGCGCAGTGATGTGGTCGCGGCTCGCCAGCCGCGTGCTCTGGCCGCTGGCCGGGTTCTACTGCGAGGACGAGGAGACGCTGTACCGCACCCTCGTCGCGATGCCCTGGGCCGGCCACCTGGGGCCCGGCGGAACCCTGGCCGTGGACGCGCGCGTGTCCGGCGACGGCATCACCCACGCACGGTTCGCCGCGCAGCGCGTGAAGGACGCCGTCGTCGACAGCATCCGCGCGGAGACCGGCTCCCGCCCGGACGTCGACCTGGAGGCGCCGGACCTGCTGCTCAACCTGGTCGTTCGCAAGGGCCGCGCGGTGCTGTCGGTCGACCTTGGCGGGGGCGCCCTGCACCGCAGGGGCTGGCGCAGCGCCCAGGGCGACGCACCGCTGAAGGAGACGCTGGCCGCCGCCGTGCTGATGCGCGGCCAGTGGCCACAGGTGTACGCCGAGGGCGGAGCGCTGCTGGACCCGATGTGCGGCAGCGGCACGCTCCTGGTCGAGGGTGCCGCGATGGCGGCGGACGTGGCCCCGGGCCTGCTGCGCCACGGTGACGCGCCGCCTTCGCGCTGGAGCGGCTTCGACCGCGACCGCTGGTCCGCGCTGCGCGACGAGGCGCGAATGCGCGAGCGCGAGGGCCGCGCGGCGCTGCGGCCGGTGTTCTTCGGCAGCGACATCGATCCCGCGGCGCTGGACGCGGTGCGCCGGAACGCCACCGCCGCCGGCTTCGGCGGGGTCATGCAGCTGGAGGAGCGGCAGGTGGCCGCGCTGCGGCCGATGGAGCACCTGCGAGGGCTGGTCGCGTGCAACCCGCCCTACGACGCGCGCCTCGCGGCCGACGCCCAGCTCTATCGCGGCCTGGGCGATTCGCTGCGGCGGATCGCACCGTACTGGCGCGCAAGCCTGCTCTGCGGCAGCCCCGAGCTGGCGCGGGCGACCGGGCTGCGGGCGCAGAAGGTATACCGGGTGTTCAACGGCGCGCTGGAGTGTGCGCTGCTGGTCGCCGATCCGGTGCAGCCGCCGCTGCGCCAGGACGCGGCCCCGAGGCCGCTGGCGCCCGGCGCCCAGATGCTTGCCAACAGGCTGCGCCGGAACCTGCGGGCCTCCAAGGCCTGGCGCAGCCGCGAGGGCATCGACTGCTACCGGGCCTACGACGCCGACCTGCCGGAATACGCGGTCGCGATCGACGTCTACACCGAGGCCGACGATCCCGATGCGACCTGGCTGCACGTGCAGGAATACGCCGCGCCGGCGGAGATCCCCGATGCCGACGTGCGCCGCCGCTTCGGCGAAGTGCTCGCGGCGGCGCGCGAGGTCTTCGGGGTGCCGCGCGAGCGGGTCGCCACCAAGGTCCGCGCCCGTGGCAAGGGTGGCAGCAAGTACGGAGCCGCCAGCGAGCGGCGCGGCGAGTACATCGTGGTCCGCGAGGGCGGGGCGCGGCTTCGCGTGAACCTCTTCGACTACCTCGACACCGGGCTGTTCCTCGACCACCGCCCGCTGCGCGCACGGCTGCAGCGCGAGGCGCGGGGAAAGCGCTTCCTCAACCTGTTCTGCTACACCGGCGCGGCCACGGTGCATGCCGCCGTGGGAGGGGCCGCGTCCACCACCAGCGTCGACCTCTCGGCGACCTACCTGCAGTGGGCCTCCGACAACCTGCGCGGCAACCGCGTCGACGGCCGGCCCCCGGGTGGCGGCGCGCACCGCATGGTGCAGGCCGACGCCATCGCCTGGCTGGAGGCCGATGACGGCGAGTACGACCTCGTCTTCTGCGACCCGCCGACGTTCTCCAACTCCGCGCGCGCCGACGATTTCGACATCCAGCGCCAGCACGTCCGCCTGCTCCGGGCCGCGGTGGCCCGGTTGGCGCCGGACGGCGTGCTGTACTTCTCGAACAACTACCGGCGTTTCCGGCTGGACGAGGCCGCGCTGGCGGAGTTCGCGCGCTGCGAGGACATCACCGCCGAAACCATCCCGCCGGATTTCGCCCGCAACCCCCGCATCCACCGCGCCTGGAGGCTCCTGCGCTGTTAGCGCCCGCATCACCTGGTCCCCGGCTCCCTTGTGTAGGAGCGGCTACAGCCGCGATCGCGGCACCCCCCCATCGCGCCCAAAGCCGCCCCCGGAGTTGCTTGCCCCCCGCCGGCATCGCAGCGTTGCAGCGGCGGTGCTTCCGCCGGCGCGCGGCGGCACCATGATGGTGAAGGTCACCCCACGAGGAACCCGCCATGGCCCCCAGCAGCTTCGATTCCGCCCGCGTGGTGCGCAAGGTGCGCGGCCGCGCCGCGTCCGACGGCGCCGGCGTGAAGCTGACGCGCGTGATCGGCGGGCCGGACCTCCCCGACCTCGATCCCTTCCTGCTGCTGGACGAGTTCGGCACCGACCGCGCCGAGGACTACATCGCCGGCTTCCCGGACCATCCGCACCGCGGGTTCGAGACGGTCACCTACATGCTCGACGGGCGCATGCGGCATCGCGACAACCACGGCAACGAGGGCCTGCTGGTCCCCGGCAGCGTGCAGTGGATGACCGCGGGGCGCGGCCTGGTGCATTCGGAGATGCCCGAGCAGGAGGAGGGCCGCATGCGCGGCTTCCAGCTCTGGGTGAACCTGCCCGCTCGCGAGAAGATGACCGAGCCGCGCTACCAGGAATTCCCTCCGGCCAGGATCCCGGTGGCGCGTCCGGCGGCGGGCGTGGAAGTGAAGGTCGTGGCGGGCGAGGTCGAAGCCGCCGACGGCAGCCGCGTGCGCGGACCGATCGAACAGCCGACCACCTCGCCGATGTACCTCGACGTCGCGCTCGAACCCGGCGCGCAGTGGGAGCATCGCCTCCCCGAAGGCCACAACGCCTTCGCCTATGCATTCGAAGGCGAAGCGAGCCTGGGCAGCGGCGGGGACGCCCGCACGCTCGAAAGCCACGAGCTGGCCGTGCTCGGCGGCGGCGACCTGCTGCGGATCGCGGCGGGCCCGGACGGGGCGCGCATGCTCCTCGTGGCCGGCCGCCCGCTGCGAGAGCCCGTGGCACGCCACGGGCCGTTCGTCATGAACACGCGCCAGGAAGTGATGCAGGCCTTCGTCGATTACCAGGAAGGCCGCTTCTGATCCCTCGCGGTCAGTTGATCGAGACCCTGACGTCGTCGAACTGCAGCGTCTCGGCCAGCGACATCGCCAGCGACAGCTCTTCCTCGTTCACGGCGCGCAGCGAGATGTGGGCGACGTGCCGGCGGTCGAGCTCGACCAGGGCTTCGCGGACCTCGAGCCCGCCCGTCCCGGAGAGCTCGCCGCGGTACCACCAGGTCCGGGTGCCGTCGATCACGGCCTCCTCGCTGCGGTCCGCGCGGCGGGGCCGGAACGGCGCCTCGCGGGTGATCATCACTGCCAGCATCTGACGGCCGTCCGCGTCGCGGATGGCCTTGCAGAAGGTGTAGTCGCTGCCGTCCAGCTTTTCCCAGGCCAGGCCGCTGCCGGCCGGAAGCGTCGGGCAATCGATGCCGGACTGGGCATGGACGCTGCCCGCCGCCGCAAGCAGAAGGGCCGCAGCCAGTACGGTGGTCGCTTTCATATCTCCCCCGGATCGGCGCGGAACAATTGCGCCTGACCCGATCCTGTCGCGTGCGACGCGCCGGAATCCGTGACCGTCGTCACGAAACGGGGGTGCGGAACGGTGTTTCCGGGACTTCAGGCGCTTGCAGCGCGCGCCAGGCGCTCAACCGTCGCCGCGATCGAGCTCCTGCGAGAGCTGCCGCAGGCGCTCGGGCGTGCCGACGTCGGACCAGCGGCCGCGGTGGTGTTCCCCGCCCGCCGCGCCGCGTCCGATCGCGGCGCGCAGCAGGGGAGCGAGCGGAAATCGCGGCGGATCGTCGGTCGCGCCCGGCGCATCACCAATGGTGGTCCGCCATCCATCGAGCAGCCGCGGCCTGTACATGCCGATGCCTGCGAAGGTGAGGCGCGGGCCAGCGCCGTCGCGCAATCGTCCATCGGCGTCGAGGATGAAGTCGCCGGCCGGGTTGTGCGCCGGGTTGTCGACCATCACCAGGTGCACGTCGCCCGCGGGCTCCGCCGGGAGGCGCGCATAGTCGAAGTCGCACCAGACGTCGGCGTTGACGGCGATGAAGGGGCCGTCGCCCAGCAGCGGCAGCGCATGCAGCATGCCGCCGCCCGTCTCCAGCGGCGGTTCGCCTTCGCGCGACCAGTGGATGCGCATCCCCCACCGGCCGCCATCGCCGAGGACTTCGGGGAAGCGGGCCGCCAGCCACGAGGTGTTGACCACCACCTCGCGCACGCCGGCGGCCGCCAGCTTCTCCATGTGCCACGCGATGAGGGGCTTGCCGCCGGCTTCGAGCAGCGGCTTGGGGGTGGCGTCGGTCAGCGGGCGCATCCGCTCGCCGCGGCCGGCGGCGAACACCAGGGCCCTCATCGCGCGGCACCGCCAACCGGGACCGCGGCGAGGGCGGGGCGCACGCGCCGGTCGATCACCGCGGCCAGCGGTGCGAGTTCCGGATGCCGCGGCAGGACCTGGTCGAGATAGGCGATGAAGCGCGGCGCGTCCGCGATGTACTTCGGCTTGCCGTCGCGGTGGCGGAGGCGGGCGAAGATCCCGAGCACCTTCAGGTGGCGCTGGACGCCGATCAGCTCGGCGTCGCGCTGGAAGCGCTCGGGCGCCGCCGGCACCGGCACCCCCGCCGCCAGCGCGCGCGCGTGGTAGCCGGAGAGCCAGGCGCGCACGCGCTCCTCCGGCCAGTCGAGGAAGGCATCCTTGAACAGGCACAGCGGGTCGTAGGCGACCGGCCCCGTGACCGCGTCCTGGAAGTCCAGCACCGCCAGGCCGCCATCGACCGGCATCAGGTTGCGCGGCATGAAATCGCGGTGGACGAGCACCGTGGGCTGCGCGAGCGCGGCGTCGACCAGGAACCGGTAGGCCAGGTCCAGCGCCTCGAGGTCGCCGCAGTCGGGCGCCACTCCCAGGTGGCGACCGAGGAACCATTCGTCGAACAGCCGCAGCTCCCGCGCGAGCAGGGTTTCGTCGTAGCGCGGCAGGTCGTCGGGCGGGGCGATGGCCTGGATCCGCAGCAGCTGTTCGATCGCGGCGTCGAACCAGGCGTCCGCGCTGTCGCCGTCGATGGCCTGCAGCAGGGTGTCCACGCCCAGGTCCTCGAGCAGCAGGAAGCCGAGCTCCTCGTCGCGCGCGAACACCCGGGGCACGCGCACGCCGCCGCGCTCGAACAGGTCGTGCATGCGCAGCCACGGCCGCACGTCTTCCAGCGCCGGGGGCGAATCCATCACGATCAGGCTGGGGCCGCCGGTGCCGGCGGTCCGCCAGTAGCTGCGGAACCCGGCATCGGTCGATGCGCGCTCGAGCCGCAGGGCGGGGCTGGATGCGGCGGCGCGGGCCCATTCCAGGCGCAGGGCGGCGCGGGTGTGGTCGGTGGCGGGGGTCATGCGGTCTCCGGGGCCGGCGGCGCGGCGCAGTGCACAGGGTAAACTCCGCGCTTCCACCTGGAACAGGCCGGGCCACCGCCGCCATGACACCGTTGCAACCCGTCCTCCTGTCCGGCGGCTCAGGCACGCGCCTGTGGCCGCTGTCACGCGAGGCCTATCCGAAGCAGTTCCTGGCCCTGGCCGGCCGGAACACCATGCTCCAGGACACCTGGCTGCGGGTGGCGCCGCTGGCCGCGCGGGCACCCATCGTTGTGGCCAACGAAGAGCACCGCTTCCTTGCCGGCGAGCAGCTGCGCCAGGTCGGCGTGGACGGCGCGGCGATCCTGCTCGAGCCCGTGGGCCGCAACACCGCGCCCGCGATCGCGGCCGCCGCCCTCGAGGCCATGGCCGCCGGCGACGACCCGCTGCTGCTGGTGCTGCCCTCGGACCACGTGGTGCGCGATGCGGACGCCTTCCGCGACGCCGTGCGCGAAGCCATGCCGGCGGCCGCTGAGGGCGCGCTGGTCACCTTCGGCATCGTGGCGGACGCGCCGGAGACCGGCTTCGGCTACATCCAGGCCGGCCCGGGCGATGGCGTGCGCGACGTGCTCCGCTTCGTCGAGAAGCCCGACGCCGCCACGGCGCAGGCCTGGCTGGACGCGGGCGGCTACTACTGGAACAGCGGCATGTTCCTGTTCCGCGCCTCGCGCTACCTTGACGAACTCGGCCGCTTCCGCCCCGCCATGCTGGACGCCGTGCGCGCGGCGTACGCGGCCGCGACGCGGGACGGCGACTTCACCAGGCTGGACGCGGCCGCGTTCTCCGCGGCGCCCTCCGATTCGATCGACTACGCGGTCATGGAGGCCACGGACCGCGCCAAGGTCCTCCCGGTCGACATCGGCTGGAGCGACGTCGGCTCGTGGTCGGCCCTGTGGGCGGTCAGCGAACGCGATGCCGACGGCAATGCCGGCCACGGCGACGTCATCGCGGTCGACAGCCGGAACAGCTACGCCCATTCCCGGCGGCTGGTCGCGCTGGTCGGCGTCGACGACCTGGTGGTGGTGGAAACCCCGGATGCCGTGCTGGTGGCGCACAAGGACAGCGTGCAGAAGGTCAAGGACGTGGTGGCGCGCCTCAAGGCCGGGGACCGCAGCCACGCGGTGCTCCACCGCGAGGTGCACCGGCCCTGGGGCAGCTATGACTCCATCGACCAGGACGAGGGTTTCCAGGTCAAGCGCATCAAGGTCAAGCCGGGCGGGCGCCTGTCGCTGCAGTCGCACGCGCACCGCGCCGAACACTGGATCGTGGTCCGCGGCACCGCGCGCGTGACCCGCGACAACGATGTCTTCGAACTCCACGCCAACCAGTCGACCTACATCCCCCTGGGCGCGAAGCACCGGCTCGAGAACCCGGGCGCCGAGGTGCTGGAGCTGATCGAGGTGCAGTCGGGCGACTACCTGGGGGAGGACGACATCGTCCGCTACGAGGACGTGTACGGGCGTACATGAGGGAACGCGCCATCGACCGCCAGCTCGACCTCCTGGAAGCGGAAAGCCTGCACGTGCTGCGCGAGGTCGCGGGCCAGTGCCGCCGGCCGGTGATGCTGTATTCGATCGGCAAGGACAGCTCGGTGCTGCTGCACCTGCTGCTGAAGGCCTTCGCGCCGGCGAAGCCGCCGATCCCGCTGCTGCACGTCGACACCACGTGGAAGTTCCGGGAGATGATCGCCTTCCGCGACCGCCGCGCGGCCGAGACCGGCGTGGAGCTGCGGGTGCACGTGAACCAGGACGGCGTCCGGGCGGGGATCGGGCCGCAGTCCCACGGTGCGAGCCGCCATACCGAAGTGATGAAGACGCAGGCGCTGAAGCAGGCGCTGGACGAAGGCGGATACGACGCCGCCATCGGCGGCGCGCGCTGCGACGAGGAGAAGTCGCGGGCCAAGGAGCGTGTGTTTTCCTTCAGCGATGCCAACCACCGGTGGGATACGCGGCGCCAGCGCCCCGAGCTGTGGAACCTGTACAACGCGCGGGTGAACCCGGGCGAAGGCATGCGCGTGTTCCCGCTGTCGAACTGGACCGAGCTCGATGTCTGGCTCTACATCCATCGCGAACGCATCCCGGTGGTGCCGCTGTATTTCGCGGCGCCGCGGCCGGTGGTGGAACGCGAAGGCCGCCTGGTCATGGTCGACGACGGGCGCCTGCTGCTGCATCCGGGCGAAGTGCCATCGCAGCGCCGGGTACGCTTCCGGACCCTGGGCTGCTATCCGCTGACCTGCGCCATCGAATCCG
>JAAZHF010000284.1 GCA_012510865.1 Gammaproteobacteria bacterium | reverse complement strand
CGGCAAGGCGGCGCCCGAGAACCTGACGGCGGACAACAAGGCCTGGGATGCCGGCCCCGTGTTCAGCGCGGACGGCGGCACGCTGTTCTACCGCGCGATGGCCCGCCCGGGCTTCGAGGCCGACCGCTTCGCGCTGATGGCGCTGGACCTCGCGAGCGGCGAGCGCCGCGAGATCGCGCCAGGCTGGGACCGCTCCCCGAGCAGCATGCAGCCCTCCGCCGATGGCCGCACGCTGTACGTGGCGGCGCAGGACACCGGTGAATACCCGCTGTTCCGCGTCGACGTCGCCAGCGGCGAGGTCGTCAAACTGGTCGGCGGCGGGAGCATCTCCGCGTTCGAGGTGGCGGGCCCGACCCTGGCCTTCAGCCGCAACGCCATCGACACCGGCGACGTGATCCATGTCGCCGACCTCGAGGGGCAGGGAACGCGCGCCATCACCCCGACCGCGGCCGAGCGCCTCCCCGGCGTGGACTTCGGCGCCTACGAGCAGTTCAGCTTCAAGGGCTCCAACGACGCCACCGTGCACGGCTACGTGGTCAAGCCATGGAACTACGAGGAGGGTCGCGAGTATCCGGTCGCCTTCCTGATCCACGGTGGTCCGCAGGGCAGCTTCGGCAACGGCTGGAGCTACCGCTGGAACCCGCAGACCTACGCCGGCCAGGGCTATGCCGTGGTCATGATCGACTTCCACGGTTCCACCGGCTACGGGCAGGCCTTCACCGATGCCATCAGCGGCGACTGGGGTGGCAAGCCGCTGGTCGACCTGCAGAAGGGCTGGGCCGCCGCCCTGGAGCGCTACGACTTCCTCGACGGCGACAGGGCCTGCGCGCTTGGTGCCAGCTACGGCGGTTACATGGTCAACTGGATCGCGAGCCAGTGGAACGGGCCCTGGAAGTGCCTGGTCAACCACAACGGCGTGTTCGACACCCGTTCGATGGGACTGGTGACCGAGGAGCTGTGGTTCACCGAGTGGGAGCACGGCGGCACGGTCTACGACGCGCCCGAGGCGTACGAGCGCCACAACCCTGCGCGGCACATCGACAAGTGGCGCGTTCCGATGCTGGTGGTGGCCGGCCAGAACGACTTCCGGGTGCCGATCGACCAGAGCCTGTCGAGCTTCACCGCCCTGCAGCGGCAGGGGATCGACTCGCAGCTGCTCTACTTCCCCGACGAGAACCACTGGGTGCTCAAGCCGCAGAACAGCATCCTCTGGCATGACACCGTCAACGCCTGGCTGAAGAAGCACATCGGCCGCTGATCCATATCCGCGCACGGCCGCCGGACGCGTGCCGGCCGTGCGGCGGTTCGCCCGTCATTTCCCCAGACCACAGGAACCCAGCCGATGGCCCAGTCCGCCACCGCGCCCGACGCCGCCCGGGAAGCCGCCCGGGAAGCCGCCGCCATTGACGCCATGGATCCGCTGGGAGCCGCGGAGGCGATCGAAGCCGCGGCCCCGATGATCACCAACGACGTCGTGGTCTTCGGCCTGATCGCCGCCACGCTGGGCGTCATCTTCTGGCTTGCCTCGGGCCCGACGCCGTTCTGGAAGAAGTTCTTCGCCTGGGTGCCGGCGCTGCTGCTGTGCTATTTCGTCCCGGCGATCTACAACACCGTGGGCCTGATCGACGGCGAGGGCAGTGCGCTGTACAACCCGGTCGCCAGCCGCGTGCTGCTGCCGGCGGCGCTGGTGCTGCTGACGCTGTCGATCGACCTGAAGGGCATCCTCAAGCTCGGGCCGCGGCTGCTGTTCGTGTTCTGCGCGGGTACGCTGGGCATCGTGCTGGGCGCGATCGCCAGCTTCCAGCTGATGGAATGGTTCTGGCCGGCGGCCGTCGCCGGCGATACCTGGAAGGGCATGGCGGCGCTGTCGGGCAGCTGGATCGGCGGCGGCGCCAACATGGTCGCCATCCGCGAGATCTACGAGGTCGACGCCACCCTGTTCGGGCAATTCGCGGTGGTCGACGTGGCCATTGCCAGCCTGTGGATGGGCACGCTTCTGTTCCTCGCCAACCGGGCGCCGCAGATCGACGCCCGCTCGGGCGCGGACACCCGCGCCATCGACGAAATGCGCGAACGGGTGGCGGCCTACGAGGCGGCGAACGCGCGCATCCCGACGCTGACCGACCTGATGGTGATCGTGGGCGTGGCCTTCGGCCTGGTCGGACTGGCGCACTTCGTGGCGGACCCGGCGTCGGCCTGGTTCAGGGCCAACACCACCTGGGCCAGCCAGTTCAGCCTGGACACCCCCTTCGTCTGGGTGATCGTGCTGTCCACGCTCGCGGGACTGGCGCTCAGCTTCACCCCGGTGCGCAGGCTGGAGAACGCCGGCGCATCGAAGATGGGCACGGTGTTCCTGTACTTCCTGATCGCCTGCATCGGCATGCAGATGGACTTCCTGAAGCTCGCCAACCGCCCGGAGCTGATCGCGATCGGCGTGGTCTGGATGCTGGTCCACATCCTTGTGCTCTACGCGGCGGCGAAGATGGTGCGCGCCCCGCTGTTCTACTTCGCGGTGGGCTCCCAGGGGAACATCGGCGCCGCCGCCTCGGCACCCGTGGTCGCCGCGGCCTTCCATCCCACGCTGGCCCCGGTCGGCGTGCTGCTCGGGACGGTGGGCTATGCCACCGGAACCGTGATCGCCTATGGCCTGGGCCAGGTCCTGCGGGTGATGGCCGGCGCCTGACGCGCCGGCGGCGCACGCGCCGCCACGGACACGACGGCCGCGGCAGGGCGGCCGCGGCCGTTCCGCGCGCGGGCGCTCCCGGGCCTCAGCAGCAGCGGAAGCCGCCGCGCCCGCCGTAGCGGGCTTCCTGCCGCTCCCGGAAGAACGTCGGGTAGTCCATCGGCTCCCGGTCCGGGTGCTTCTCGAGCACGTGCCGCACGTAGTTGTCGTAGTCCGGGATGCCGCAGCACAGGCGGGCCGTCTGCAGCACCCTGCGCCACACCCGCCTGTGCGTGGCGAAGTAGTCGAGCGGGACCAGGGCGCCGGCCATCAGAGCCAGGCCTTCTGCTGGCCTTCGGACAGCGCGACGTAGGCGGTCTCGCGGTCGGTGCGCGTCGCGGTGGCGCGTGCCTTGCGGATCGCGCCGACCGAATAGAACAGCACCGCGACCACGACGAGCATGAACAGCGCGGTCAGGCCGGCGTTGACGTAGTTGTTGAACATGATCTGCTGCATGCCGCCGAAGTCCTTCGAGGGCGCGATCAGCTCGCCGGCGTCGATCGCGGCGCGGTACCTGTTCGCCTGCGCCAGGAAGCCCACGCCGGGATCGGCGTCGAAGATCTTGATCCAGCCGGCGCTGAGCGTGAAGGCCAGCAACCAGGCGGTCGGGATGATGGGCACCCAGGCGTAGCGGTCCTTCTTCATCTTGAACAGGACCACCGTGCACAGCATCAGCGCGATCCCGGCCAGCATCTGGTTGGCGATGCCGAACAGCGGCCACAGCATGTTGATGCCGCCCAGCGGATCGGTGACGCCGACATACAGGAAGTAGCCCCACAGCGCGACGCAGCCGCCGGTGGCGATCAGGTTGGGTCCCCACGCGTCCGTCTTGCGCATCACCGGCACGAAGTTTCCAAGCAGGTCCTGGAGCATGAAGCGTCCGGAGCGGGTGCCGGCATCCACCGCGGTCAGGATGAACAGCGCCTCGAACAGGATCGCGAAGTGGTACCAGAAGGCCATCATCCCTTCGCCCGGGATCACCGCATGGAAGATCTGCGCGCTGCCGACCGCGAGGGTCGGCGCGCCGCCGGCGCGGGAGATGATCGAGGCCTCGCCCACGTCCTCGGCGGTCTGCACCAGCACCTCCGGGGTGACCGTGAAGCCCCAGTCCGACACCGTCTGCGCGACCTGCACCGGATCCACGCCGATCACCGCCGCCGGGCTGTTCATCGCGAAGTACACGCCGGGGTCGATGATGGCGGCGGCGACCATGGCCATGATCGCCACGAACGATTCCATCAGCATGCCGCCGTAGCCCAGGTAGGGCGCGTGGCGCTCGTTGGCCATGAGCTTCGGCGTGGTGCCCGACGCGATCAGTGCGTGGAAGCCCGACACCGCGCCGCAGGCGATGGTGATGAACAGGAACGGGAACATCGAGCCCTTCCACACCGGGCCGGTGCCGTCGGTGAACTGGGTCAGCGCCGGCATCCGCAGCTCGGGCATCACGATCAGGATGCCGATGGCCAAACCCACGATGACCCCGATCTTGAGGAAGGTGGACAGGTAGTCGCGCGGAGCGAGCAGCAGCCACACCGGAAGCACCGCGGCGACGAAGCCGTAGCCGATCAGCATCCAGGTGATCTGCACGCCGGTGAACGTGAAGGCCGGGCCCCAGGCCGGGTGCGCGGCGATGACGCCGCCGTACCAGATCGCGAGCACCAGCAGCACCAGCCCGATGACCGATATCTCGCCGATCCTGCCAGGCCGGATGTAGCGCATGTAGATGCCCATGAAGATCGCGATGGGCACGGTGGCGATGACCGTGAACATGCCCCAGGGGCTTTCCGCCAGCGCCTTCACCACGATCATCGCCAGCACCGCGAGGATGATGATCATGATCAGGAAGGCGCCGAACAGGGCGATGGTGCCCGGCACCTGGCCCATCTCCTCGCGCACCAGGTCGCCCAGCGAGCGCGCGTCGCGGCGGCTGGAGACCACCAGCACCATGAAGTCCTGGACCGCTCCGGCGAGGACCACGCCGACGATCAGCCAGAGCGTGCCCGGCAGGTAGCCCATCTGCGCGGCGAGGACCGGCCCGACCAGGGGGCCGGCGCCCGCGATCGCGGCGAAGTGGTGGCCGACCAGCACGTGCTTGTTGGTGGGCACGTAGTCGAGGCCGTCGTTGTGGACCATCGCCGGCGTCGCCCGGCTCGCATCCAGGCCGAACACCCGGTCGGCGATGAAGCGCGCATAGAAGCGGTAGGCGGCCAGGTAGATCGAGACCGCCGCGCCCACGATCCACAGCGCGTTGATCGATTCCCCGCGCCGGAGGGCGATGGTGCCCAGGCAGAACGCGACCAGCAACGCGAGCACGGCCCATGCCAGCTTGCCGATTCCACCCTTCATGCGCCGCCCCGTCATTCCTGGTTGGGATCAGCCTCGCTTCTACTCCGTTCGAGGT
>JAAZHF010000283.1 GCA_012510865.1 Gammaproteobacteria bacterium | reverse complement strand
TCGGCCGGATCGAGGTCGAACCAGGCGTCGATGCCGCCCTCCTCCACCCGGTCGGCGGCGGCGCGCATCAGTTCGCTGGAGCGCGGGTGCGGCTCGCCCGTTTCCCGGTGCACGAACAGCGCGATCGGCACCCCCCAGGTGCGCTGGCGCGAGATCGTCCAGTCCGGGCGTCCTTCCACCATGCCGGCGATGCGCGCCTGGCCCCAGGCGGGGAACCACTGCACGCCGCCGATGGCGGCCAGTGCGTCGCGGCGCAGCCCGGCCTGGTCCATGGAGATGAACCACTGCGGCGTGGCCCGGAAGGCCACCGGCGTCTTGTGGCGCCAGCAGTGCGGATAGCTGTGCTCCAGCTGCGCCCGCGCGAGCAGCGCCCCGCTCGACCGCAGCACCTCGACGATGGCGTCGTTGGCCTTCCAGATGTGGGTGCCGGCGAGCGCGGTGCCGTCCGCGGCGGGGGTCGACGGCAGGTAGACCCCGCGCCCGTCGACCGGGTTGAGCTGCGCGGCGGTGTAGCGCTCGATGATCCCGTACTGCTGCGCGGCCGCGAAGTCCTCCTGGCCGTGGCCGGGCGCCGTATGCACCGCACCCGTGCCGTCGTCGTCGGTCACGTGGCCGCCGAGGATCAGCGGGATGGCGCGATCCGCGTAGAAGGGATGCGCCAGCAGCTGGCCCTCGAGCGTCGCGCCGCGGGCGTGGCCGTGCACGACCGGTGCGTCCACGCCGTAGCGCGACAGCGCCGGCCCGGCGAGCGAGGCCGCCAGCACCAGCCAGCGGCGGCGCCCGGCGCGGGGCGGCCCCTCGCCCAGCGCGTACTCGCTCTCCGGGCCGAGCGACACCGCGAGCGACGCCGGCAGGGTCCAGGGCGTGGTGGTCCAGATCGGCACCGCGACCTCGACGCCGTCCGGCAGCACCGCGCCGAAGGCACGGGCCAGCGCTGCGGCGTCGCGCGCCGGATAGGCCACGTCCACCGCCGGCGAGACCTTGTCCTGGTACTCGATCTCGGCCTCGGCCAGGGCGGACCCGCAGTCGAAGCACCAGTAGACCGGCTTCGCGCCGCGCACCAGGTGGCCGTTGTCGATCACCTTGGCGAGCGCGCGCATCTCGTCGGCCTCGAAGCGGGGGTCGAGCGACAGGTAGGGCTGGTCCCAGTCGCCAAGCACCCCCAGGCGCTTGAAGTCCTGCTTCTGCAGCTCGACCTGCGACAGCGCGTACTCGCGGCAGGCCTGCCGGAACGCAGCCGCGTCGAGCTTCACGCCGACCTTGCCGTGCTTCTTCTCGATCGCGATCTCGATCGGCAGCCCGTGGCAGTCCCACCCGGGGACATAGGGCGCGTCGAAGCCGGCGATCGTGCGCGAGCGCACGATGATGTCCTTGAGGATCTTGTTGACCGCGTGCCCGAGGTGGATCGCGCCGTTGGCATACGGCGGCCCGTCGTGGAGGACGAAGCGCGGGCGACCCGCCGCGTGCCCGCGCAGGCGCCCGTACAGGCCTTCCGCCTCCCAGCGCGCGAGCGTCTCCGGTTCGCGCCGGGGCAGGTCGCCGCGCATCGGGAACGCGGTCGCGGGCAGGAGGATGGTCGGCTTGTAGCGCTGGCTTTCGTCGGTCACGCGGTCGCTCGCTGCGGGGTCTGCATCAGTATGTGGCGCGCCTGGGCGGCGTCGCGGTCCATCTGCGCGACCAGGGTCGGCAGGTCGGGGTACTTCTCCTCGTCGCGCAGGCGCGCGACGAACTCCACCTCGATCCGGCGACCGTACAGGTCGCCGTCGAAGTCGAACAGGTGCGCCTCCAGGAGGGGCTCGGCGCCGTCCACCGTGGGCCGCGTGCCGAAGCTCGACACCGACGGCCGCGGCGCATCGTCGACGCCGTGGACCCGGGTCGCGTACACGCCCTGCAGCGGCGGCTCCCTGCCGCCGAAGCGCAGGTTGGCGGTCGGATAGCCCAGCGTGCGCCCGAGCTGGCGGCCGCGCACCACGCGCCCTCCGATCGAGTACGGGCGGCCGAGCAGGTGCGCCGCGCAGGCGAAGTCCCCGGCCCGCAGCGCCGCGCGGATCCGGGTGCTCGACACGCGCTCGCCGTCGAGCCGCAGGGGTTCGATCTCGCCGGCGGCGAAGCCCAGCGCGTCGCCCGATGCGCGCAGCGTCGCGAGGTCGCCGGCCCGGCGGCTGCCGTAGCGGAAGCCCGGGCCGACCCAGACCTCGCGGGCGCGCAGGCGTCCGGCCAGAACACGTTCGGAGAAGGCATGGGGCGACATCGCGGCGAACCCGTCGTTGAAGCGCAGCAGGCCGACGACGTCGGCGCCCAGCGCCCACAGACCCTCGGCGCGCGCCCTGGGGAGCATCAGCCGCGGCAGGGGGGCCCCGCGCGCGAAGAATTCGCGCGGCAGCGGTTCGAAGCTCAGCGCCGCCAGCGGCAGTCCCAGCGCGCGCGCGCGCGCCGCGGCCTGGCGCACCAGCGCACGGTGGCCCAGGTGCAGGCCGTCGAAGGCACCGATGCAGGCCACGCTGCCTTCGGGGCACAGGGGCCCGCCGTCGACGTCGCGGAACAGCTGCTTCATTGGATCCTGGAGGATGCGGGGCGGCCGCCGGCGGCGGCCCGGCCGCGCGGGGTCGGCCGGCAAGTATAGCGGCCGCGCCGCGCCGCCATGCTCAGTGGCGCAGGTCGCGCGGGCGCATGCCCAGCGCCAGCAGGGCGCCGCCGTAGGCCAGCGCGCCGGCCGCGACCACCGCCAGCAGCAGCACCGCGCGGAGCAGCAGGCCCTCGATCTCCCTCCAGTCGCCGATACGCGCGCTCAGCGCCACCACCGCCGCCGACATCACCGCGCAGGCCACGACCAGGCGCAGCCAGAACCGGCCCCAGCCGGGCTGCAGCCGGACCAGTCCGTCGCGTCGCACGTACCGCCAGAGCAGCCAGGCGTTGACGATTCCCGCGAGGCCGGTCGCAAGGGCGATGCCGCCGTGGGCGCCGGGCACCTGCCACAGCCACAGCGGCGTGGTGAAGGCGATGGTCATCAGCACGTTCGCGACCACGGTGATGATCGCCGCCCGCATCGGCGTCCTGGTGTCCTGGCGTGCGTAGAAGGCCGGCGCCAGCACCTTGGTCAGCATGAAGGCCGGCACCCCCACGCTCATCGCGCCCAGGCTGATCGCAGCCATGCGGGTGTCGTGCGGGGTGAAGCGGCCGCCCTGGTACACCACCGCCGTCAGCGGCTCCGCCAGCAGCAGCAGGCCGGTCGCCGCCGGCAGGCCGGCCAGCAGCGCCATGCGCAGGGCCCAGTCCAGGGTCGCGCCGTAGCCTTCGCCGTCGGCTGCGGCGTGCCGGCGCGACAGGTGCGGCAGGATCACGGTGCCGATGGCGACGCCCGCCAGGCCCAGCGGGAACTCCACCAGGCGGTCGGACAGGTACAGCCAGGTCTGGCTGCCCGTGACCAGCAGCGACGCGAACACCGTGCCCACGAGCAGGTTCAGCTGGGCCACCGACGACGAGAACAGCGTGGGCACCATCAGCCTCGCGACGCGGCGCACGTCCGGATGGCCGAAGCCGGGCCTGAAGGCCGGCCGCATCCCCAGGCGCCCGAGCGCCGGCCAGAGCACCACGAGCTGCAGCGCCCCGGCCACCAGGACGCCCCAGGCCAGCGCCTTCACCGGCTCGGCGAAGTAGCGCGAGGCCCAGACGATGGCGGCGATCATCACCACGTTGTGCAGCACCGGGGTCACGGCCGGCAGCGCGAAGCGGCCGAAGCTGTTGAGCACCGAG
>JAAZHF010000282.1 GCA_012510865.1 Gammaproteobacteria bacterium | reverse complement strand
GTTCGAAGGCTCGGCCAATGCCCCCGAGGGCGTGTTCGACCGCGTGATCACCGGCGGCGGCGGGCGCAACAACGGCTCCACCCGCGCCGACTTCACCAACTACATCGAGATCGCGCCCTCGTCGGCGATCGAGCCGATCCTGTGGCTCGAGGCCGACCGCATGCGGATGCTCGACTTCAACGAGTCCACGCTGAAGAACCAGCAGGACGTGGTGAAGGAGGAGATCCGCAACAACGTGCAGAACCAGCCGTATGGCGGATTCATGTGGATCGACATCGGCATGCACGCCTTCGAGAAGTGGGAGAACAACCACGACGGCTACGGGAGCTTCGAGGACCTCGAGGCGGCGACGCTGGACGACGTGAAGGCCTTCCACCGCGACTACTACGGGCCGAACAACGCGATCCTATCGCTGGCCGGCGACATCTCCCCGGAAGAGGGCTTCGCGCTGGCCGAGAAGTATTTCGGCGACATCCCCGCACGGCCGACGCCGCCGGCGCCGGACTTCGTCGAGGGCCTCAACACCCGCGAGAAGCGCATCCAGCAGGGCGACAGGCTGGCCCAGGTCCCGGCGATCGCAGCGGCCTGGAAGATGCCGCCGCGCGGCAGCGCGGACCAGGCGCCGATGGCGGTGCTCGGCGCGCTCCTGGCCAACGGCGACGCCTCGCGCCTGTACCAGGGCCTGGTCAAGGGGCGCGAGCTCGCGCTGAACGTCGATTCGCTCTACGGCCTCACCAGCGAGTGGGAGTATGACGGTCCGACGCTGTTCACGGTGTTCGCGCTGTACAAGCCGACCACCGACGCCGACGCCATCCTGGCCGCGATCGACGAGGAGATCGCCGCCATCGTCGCCCAGGGCGTGGACGACGCGACGCTGGCGCGGGTCAAGACCCGCATGCTGGCCGACTGGTACAACGGCCTGGAGTCCTTCCTCTCCCGCGCCGACACGCTCGCCAAGCTGCAGCTGATGTGGGACGACGCCGGAGTGGTCAACCGCATCCCCGGCTGGATCGACGCGGTGACTTCGGCCGACGTGCAGCGCGCCGCGCGCACCTACCTGACGCGCGACAACCGGACGGTCATCGACCGCAAGCCGGACGCGATGCTGCAGGCGGCCCGCGACGGCGGACCCGACCAGGACTGAGGAGACCACCATGACCGTGTTCAAGCACACCCTGCTCGCCCTGGCCGTGTCCGCGCTGGCCTGCGGCGCCGCATCCGCCGGCCCGGCCGCCGCCCTGCCGAAGGACCTGCCCCCCTACGCCGCGGACAAGCCGCTGCCGGTGCCCGACATCGCGCGCCGGACCCTGGCCAACGGCCTCGAGGTCTGGGTGGTCCCGCGCGATGGCATCCCGCGCGTCGACTACGTGCTGGCCGTGCGCAACGCCGGCTACGCCGCCGACGCCCCCGACGCCCCGGGCTTCGCCGCGCTGCTCGCCGGCCTCCTCGCCGAGGGCACGGCCGCGCGCGATTCGCGCCAGATCGCCGAATTCGCCCAGGCCCAGGGAGGCGGCATCGGTGCGTCGGCCAACAGCGACGGCGCGCTGGTGTATGCCAACGCCCTGGCCGCCAACGCCGGGCCCATGCTGGAGCTGCTGGCCGAGGTGGTGCGCGAGCCCGCCTTCCCCGCGAACGAGGTCCGGCTCGCGCAGGCCAATGCGCTGCAGGCGCTCAAGGCGGCCGAGTCGCAGCCCGGCTTCCGCGCCAACCGCGCGATGCTGTCGGCGGTCTATGGCGAGCATCCCTACGCGCGCACCCAGCAGACCGAAGCTTCGATCAACGCGGTCACGCGCGACGTCCTGCGCAGCGAGCACGCGCGCCGCTTCCACCCGGAGCGCAGCCTGCTGGTCGTCACCGGTCGGATCGCGGCCGACGAGGCCTTCCGCCTCGCCGAGTCCGCGTTCGGCGACTGGACGGCGGAGGGCAGCCCCGACGTCGCCCCGACGCCGCCCGCGCCGCGCCAGGCCTCGGCCGCGCGCCTGCTGCTGCAGCGCGACGGAAGCGTGCAGTCCACGATCCGCCTCGCCAGCCCGGCCGTGCCCGCGACCGATCCGGACACGATCCCGCTGCAGCTCGCGGGCACGGTGCTCGGCGGCAGCTTCTCCAGCCGGGTGATGCAGAACCTGCGCGAGGACAAGGGGTACACCTACGGCGCGCGCGCCGGGGCGACGCTGTTCGCGCGCGGCGGCCACGTCACCGGCGGGGCCGACGTGCGCAACGAGGTCACCGGGGCGTCGCTGGCCGAGTTCTTCAACGAGTACCGGCGCATCGGCAGCGAGCCGGTGCCGACCGTCGAGCTCGACGACACCAAGCGCTACGTCGCCGGCGGCTACCTGATCTCGAACCAGATGCAGGCCGCCGTGGCCTCCACCCTCGCCGGAAACTGGCTCGTCGGGTTGCCGCCGGAGTACCTGGGCGAGTACGTGCCGCGG
>JAAZHF010000281.1 GCA_012510865.1 Gammaproteobacteria bacterium | reverse complement strand
GCTGGGCATCCTGCGCACCCGCTGCCCCTCCAACCAACCTCTGGGAGACCTTCCATGAACCTCGACCGCGCCATCTTCGCCTTTGCCGGCATCATGATCCTCGCCAGCGTTGCGCTGGGCCATTTCGTCTCGCCCTGGTGGCTGCTGCTGACCGCCTTCGTCGGCCTGAACCTGCTGCAGTCGGCCTTCACCGGCTTCTGCCCGGCCGCCAAGCTGTTCGCGAAGTTCGGCGTGCGCAGCGGCTGCGCGTTCAAGTAAGGAGCACGACGTGCGCAACGGCTCCATGGCGATATCGACGCGGACGCTGCTCCGCATGGGCGGCCTCGCGCTGCTGGCGGGCGCGCTCGCAGCCTGCGGCGGCGCGGGCGACGACAGCCCCGGACCGGCTCCGATCGAGGGGCTGGAGACCGCCGTCGTCGCCGACCCCGCCACGGCCCAGGGCCGCGCCTGGGACGGCGTGGTCGAGGCCGTGCGCCAGGCGACGCTGACCGCGCAGACCAGCGGCCGCGTGGCCGAGGTCGCCTACGACGTCGACGACCGCGTCGCCGCCGGTGCCGTGCTGGTGCGCCTGAGCGCGGTCGAGCAGCGGTCGGGCGTGGATGCCGCCCGCGCCCAGCTCAACGCCAGCGAGGCCGCGGCCCGCGAGGCCGAGGGCGAGTACCGGCGCTACCAGGAACTGGCCGCGGGCCAGTACGTCTCGCGCTCGCAGCTGGAGCGCATGCGTGCCGCGCGCGACACCGCCGTGGCCGCGCGCGACGCCGCCCGGGCCCAGCTCGCCAGTGCCGGCCAGACCGCCGACTACACCGTGGTGCGCGCGCCCTACGACGGCATCGTGGCCAGCCGTGACGTGGAACCGGGCGAATCGGTGGCGATGGGCCAGCCGCTGGCCACCGTGTTCTCCCCCGACGCGCTGCGGATCGAGGTCGACCTGCCGCAGGCGGTGGCCGAACAGGTCCGCGCCGACCCGCGCGCCAGCGTGCGCCTGCATGACCGGCGCACGGTCGATGCCGGCGAGGTCATCGTCTTCCCCGCCGCCGACGCCGCCACGCACACCGTCCGCGTGCGCGTCATGCTGCCGGCGCTGGACCCGGCCCCGGTGCCCGGCAGCACCGCCAAGGTGGTCTTCCCTGCGGTGGCGGGGACGTCTCGCCCGCGGATCCCGGCCGGCGCGATCGTGCGCCGGGGCGAGGTGGTCGCGGCCTATGTGCTTGCCGACGGCCGGCTCTCGCTGCGCCAGCTGCGGCTGGGCGAAGCCTCCGCCGACGGCGTGGAAGTGATTGCCGGCCTGCAGCCCGGCGAGACCATCGCGCTGGATCCGGTGGCCGCCCGCCAGGCCCTGGTCAACGCCCGCGGGGAGGAATGACATGGGCGCCGCCGACCACCCGCGGCTGGGTATCTCCGGCCGCCTTGCGCGCACCTTCCAGTCCAACCCGCTGACCCCGGTGCTGGCCCTGCTCGGCCTGCTGCTGGGCGTGGTCGCGGTGATGGTCACGCCGCAGGAGGAAGAGCCGCAGATCGACGTCACCATGGCCAACGTGATCGTGCCCTTCCCGGGCGCGGACGCGCGCCAGGTGGAGCAGATGCTGGCGTATCCGCTGGAGCAGGTGCTCTCGGAGATCGAGGACGTCAAGCACACCTACTCGGTCAGCCGCCCGGGCATGGTCGTAGCCACCGTCGAGTTCGAGGTCGGCGTGAAGCGCCAGCCGGCGCTGGTGCGGCTGTACGACAAGGTGTTCTCCAACCAGGACTGGATGCCGCAGAACCTGGGCGTCGGCCAGCCACTGATCAAGCCCAAGGGCATCGACGACGTGCCGGTGATGGCGCTGACGCTGTGGACCGACGACGCCGAGCGCGGCCCGCTGGAACTGGCCGAAGTCGCGCACACGCTGGAAACCGAGCTCAAGCGCTGCCCCGGCACCCGCGACGTGTTCACCATCGGCGCGCCCGAGCGCGCGGTGATGGTCGAGCTCGACGCCAGCCGCCTGGCCAGCCACGGGCTGGCGGTGGAGGACCTGGCCGGCGCGCTGCAGGCCGCCAACCTCGCCCGCCAGGCCGGCGAGCGCGTCGGTGCCGACGGCGTGGTCCAGGTCACCTCCGGCCGCTTCCTGGCCGGACGCGAGGACGTGGAGGCGCTGGTGCTCGGCGTGGCCGACGGCCAGCCGGTGCGGCTGGGCGACGTGGCCCGGATCACCGACGCCGCCGACACCGCCTCGAGCTACGTCTGGCACGGCGCGCCGGCCGGTCGCGCCGGCCCGGAGGCCGGCACCGCGCCGGCGGTGACGCTGGCGATCGCCAAGAAGCCGGGCAGCAACGCCGCCGACATCACCACCAGCGTGCTCGAACGCGTCGAGGCGCTGCGCGGCCAGGTCATCCCGGAGGGCGTCCAGGTCGAGGTCACCCGTGACTACGGCCTCACCGCCAGCGACAAGGCGAAGACGCTGATCAAGAAGCTGTTCTTCGCCACCTCGGCGGTGGTGCTGCTGGTGCTGTTCGCGCTCGGTCGGCGCGAGGCGCTGGTGATCGGCACCGCGGTGGTGCTGACGCTCTCCCTGACCCTGTTCGCGTCCTGGGCCATGGGCTTCACCCTCAACCGGGTGTCGCTGTTCGCGCTGATCTTCTCGATCGGCATCCTGGTCGACGACGCGATCGTTGTGGTGGAGAACATCCACCGGCACATGGCGCTCGGCGGGAAGTCGCTGCACGAGGCGATCCCGCCGGCGGTCGACGAGGTCGGCGGCCCGACCATCCTCGCCACCTTCACCGTGATCGCGGCGCTGCTGCCGATGGCTTTCGTCAGCGGGCTGATGGGGCCGTACATGCGCCCGATCCCGATCAACGCCTCGGTCGGCATGCTGCTATCGCTGCTGATCGCGCTGATCGTGACGCCGTGGCTGTCGCTGAAGCTGCTGAAGCGGCACGTCGGCGGCGGGGACGCCGACAGCCATGCCGCCGGCAGCCACGCGCCGGGCACCATCGCCGCGCGCCTGCACCGCTTCTTCGAGCGGCTGATGACGCCCTTCCTCGATCCCGCCCGCGGCGCGCGCCGGCGCCACCTGCTGTTCGCCTCCTTGGCCGGCCTGGTGCTGCTGGCGGTGAGCCTGGCCGGCTTCAGGCTGGTGGTGATGAAGATGATGCCCTTCGACAACAAGTCGGAGCTGCAGGTGGTGGTCGACCTGCCCGAGGGCCGCACGCTCGAGGACACGGGCGCGCTGCTGACCGAACTCGCCGCGGTCATCGACCACGTGCCCGAGGTACTGCACTGGCAGGCGTACGCCGGCACCGCCGCGCCGATCAACTTCAACGGCCTGGTGCGCCAGTACGACCTGCGCGCGGGCGCCAACGTCGGCGACCTGCAGGTCAACCTGGTCGACCGCCGCGAGCGCAGCCGCAAGAGCCACGACATCGCGGTCGCGCTGCGCCCGGAGCTGGACGCGATCGGCCGCCGCCACGGCGCCTCGGTGAAGGTGGTCGAAGTGCCGCCGGGCCCGCCGGTGCTGTCGCCGATCGTCGCCGAAGTCTATGGCCCCGACTACGACGCCCAGCGCCGGATCGGGCGGGCGCTGGAGCAGCGCTTCCTCGCCACCGAGGGCATCGTCGACGTCGACACCAGCGTCGAGGCCGACGCCGCGCGCGAGGTGCTGGTGATCGACCGCGAGCGCGCCGCCCGCCTGGGCGTGTCGCAGGCCGCCATCGCCGAGACCATCGCCGCCGGGCTTTCGGGCCACGACGCCACGTACGTGATCGACGGCAGCTCGAAGTACCCGCGGCCGATCCGCCTGCGCCTGCCGGCCGCCGACCAGGCCTCGCTCGACGGCGTGCTGTCGCTGCGGGTGCGCGGCGGCGACGGCCAGCTGGTGCCGCTGTCGGCGCTGGTTGAGGCACGCGACGCGGGCTGGGATGGCGCCATCCACCACAAGGACCTGCTGCCGGTGGTGTACGTGATGGGCGACGAGAACATCGTCGCCGACAGCCCGCTCTACGGCATGTTCGACCTCGTCGGCCAGGTGTCCGACAACGCCATCGACGGCCAGCGGCTGTCGCAGCACTACATCGCACAGCCCGACGACACCGCCAGCTTCGCGATCAAGTGGGACGGCGAGTGGCAGATCACCTACGAGACCTTCCGGGACATGGGCATCGCCTATGCCGCCGGCCTGGTGCTGATCTACCTGCTGGTGGTGGCCTACTTCCGCAACTACGTGGTGCCGCTGGTGATCATGGCGCCGATCCCGCTGACCGTGATCGGGGTGATGCCGGGGCACGCGCTCATGGGCATGCAGTTCACCGCCACCAGCATGATCGGCATGATCGCGCTGGCCGGCATCATCGTGCGCAACTCGATCCTGCTGGTGGACTTCATCAACCACCTGCTGGAACAGGGCCGCACGCCGGCGCAGGCGGTGGTCGACGCCTGCGCGGTGCGCGCGCAGCCGATCGCGCTGACCGCCCTGGCGGCGATGGCAGGCGCGGTGTTCATCATCGACGACCCGATCTTCAACGGCCTTGGCATATCACTGCTGTTCGGCATCCTGGTCTCGACCGTGCTGACCCTGGTCGTGATCCCGCTGCTGTACTACGCGCTGCTCCAGAGGAGAACGGCATGAGCATCGACACCCCGATCCGCATCACCCTCGAACAGGACGGGGACTATGCGTTCCGCGTCCACTTCCACGACACCGGCCTGGAGCCGCTGCTGACCGACGAGTCGCCGCCGCTGGGCCAGGACCGCGGTCCCAACCCCACCCGGATGCTGCTGGCCGCGGTCGCCAACTGCCTGGTGGCCAGCCTGCTGTTCGCACTGCGCAAGCAGCGCAACTCGCCGGGGCCGCTGCGGGCCGAGGTCACCGCGGCCGCGCAGCGCAACGCCGAAGGCCGCTGGCGGATCCCGACCGCCTCGGTCACCCTGCACCTGCCGGGCCATAACGCCGACTACCAGGCGCTGGACCGGGTGCTGGCGCAGTTCGAGGACTTCTGCGTGGTCACCCAGAGCGTTCGCCAGGGCATCGATGTCGACGTCACCGTGCTCGATGGCGAGGGCCGGGTGCTGATGGGCGACAAGAGCTTCGAGGCCGGGTCGTGAACAGCCCGCTCAAGGTCGCCTGCCCGCACTGCGGGGCGCTCAACCGGGTGCCGGGCGAACGCCTCGGCGATGCGCCCGCATGCGGTCGCTGCGGCAAGGCCCTGTTCACCGCGCAGCCGGTCGTACTGGATGCCGCCAGCTTCGACCTGCACGCCGCGCGCTCGGAGCTGCCGCTGCTGGTCGATTTCTGGGCGCCCTGGTGCGGGCCTTGCCGGATGATGGCGCCACACTTCGAGGCCGCCGCCGCGCAGCTGGAACCCCGCATGCGGCTGGGCAAGCTCGACACCCAGGCCGAGCCCGCGCTGGGCACGCGCTTCGGCATCCGCAGCATCCCGACGCTGGCGCTGTTCCAGGGCGGCCGCGAGCTGGCGCGCGTGTCGGGCGCGCTGCCGGAAGACGGGATCGTGCGCTGGGCACGCGAGCACGCGCCATGAAGCAGATCGTCATCCTCGGCAGCGGCTTCGCCGCGCTCACCACCATCCGCCGGCTGCGCGCGCTCGGCGTGCGCGACGCCATCACCGTGGTCTCCCCGCGCAACGAGCTGGTCTACCTGCCGAGCCTGATCTGGCTGCCGTCTGGCGAGCGCAGCGGCGACGACCTGCGCGTCCCGCTGGCGCGATTCTTCGAGCGCATGCGCGTGCGCTGGCATCGCGGCAGCGTGCTGCACGTGCTCGACGGCGGCCGCCGCGTCATCACCGACCACGGCCAGGTCACCAACGACGTGCTGGTCATCGCCACCGGCGGGCGCTACCTGCGCAAGCTGCCGGGCATCGAACACGCGATCATCCCCTGCGAGGGCATCGCGGCCGCGGAGTCGATCCGCGACCGGCTCGCGGCCATGGAGGGCGGCACGATCGCGGTCGGCTTCGCCAGCAACCCGAAGGAGCCCGGGGCGGTGCGCGGCGGGCCGATGTTCGAGTTCCTGTTCGGCATCGACACCCTGCTGCGCCGGCAGGGGCGCCGCGAGCGCTTCGAACTGGTGTTCTTCAACCCGGCCGCCCAGCCGGGCCAGCGGCTGGGGCCCGCCGCGGTGGCGAAGATGCTCGCGCGCATGCAGGCGCTCGGCATCCGCACCCGGCTGGGCCACAAGCCGCTGCGCTTCGAGCCCGGCAAGGTCGTGACCGAAGGCGGCGAATTCGGCGCCGACCTGATCCTGTTCATGCCCGGCCTGACCGGCCCGGCCTGGCTGGAAGGCAGCGCGCTGCCGCAGTCGGAAGGCGGGTTCATCGCCGCCGACGCCCACTGCCGCGTGCAGGGCATGGAGCGGGTCCATGTCGCCGGCGACGCCGGCAGCTACCCCGGGCCGGACTGGATGGCGAAACAGGCCCACCAGGCCGACCTGCAGGCCGACGCGGTGGCCAGGAACATCGCCGCGGAGCTGCACGGCCGCCGCGCGGAGCACGGCTTCCGCACCGAGCTGGTGTGCATCGTCGACGCGCTCGACAGCGGCATGCTGGTCTACCGCGGCGGTCAGCGGAACCTCGCCCTGCCCAACCTGCGCGCTTTCCACTGGCTCAAGCAGCGCTTCGAGGCCCGCTACCTGAAGGCCTACCGGTGACGGGACTGGGACCGTTCCCGATCCACGCGGTCATCGCCGCGGCGGCGACCGTGGTCGGCTGGCTGGTCGTGCGCGCCTGGGCGCGGCGGCTGCCGGACGCGCCCGCCGCCTGTCCGCACCGGGTCGCGGTCGGGCTGTTCGTCGACGCGGTGCTGGTCGGCCTGCTGGCCGCGCGCCTGGGCTACGTGCTGCGCTGGTGGCCGGAGTACATGGCTGAGCCGAAGTCGATCATCGCCATCGGCGACGGCGGCTTCCTGTGGTGGGCCGGGCTGCCCGCGGCCGTGGCCTTCGCCTGGTGGCGCACGCGCAGGCGCCTGCCGCTGCGCAAGCCGCTGCTGGCCGGCATGGCCGCCGGCATGCTGGCCTGGTTCGCGTTCGGCGGCCTGCTGCTGATGATGCAGCGCGCGGCACCGCCGCTACCCACCTTCGAGCTGGCGACGCTGGAGGGCGAGCCGACCACGCTCGCCGCGCTGTCCGGGCGTCCGATGGTGCTGAACCTGTGGGCGACCTGGTGCCCGCCCTGCCGGCGCGAGATGCCGGTGCTGGCGGACGCGCAGCAGCGCTATCCGGACGTCGCCTTCGTGCTGGCCAACCAGGGCGAGGACCGCGCCACGATCCGCGAATACCTCGCATCCGCAGGCCTCGAACTCGACCACGTGCTGCTCGACCCGCACTCGCGGGCGATGCTGGAAACCGGCACCCGCGGCCTGCCGACGACCCTGTTCTTCACCGCCGAGGGCCGGCTGGTCGACACCCACATGGGCGAGCTCACCCGGGCCAGCCTGGCCGGCACGCTGCAGAAGCGGTTCGGGCTGGCCGCCGAGGCCGCGGCATCACCCCCGGACCGACCACAGGGCCGGCCACCTCCGCCGCGTTGATCCGCGCCGGGCCTGCGGTTGATCCGGGTCAAGGACGGAAATCCGCACGTGGCGCAGAGTCCCGGTTACGATCCGGCGGCGGGCGTCCCCTCGCCGCCCCGGCACCCCTTCCCCCCCGGAGGCCAGTATGCGTCCGTCCCCTGAGCGTCCCGCCCGATCCTCGGCCGCGTCCGCCCCGCTCCTCGCCACGGCCATCACACTCACCCTGCTGGCCGGCGGCGCCCAGGCCGCCGAATGGAAGACCAGCGGCGACATCCGCTTCGGCTACGTCGCCTCGGAGACCACCGCGCGCAACGGCGCAGAGTCCGACGCCGACAGCCTGCGCGCCCGCGCCCGCTTCCGCCTGCGCGGCGACCTCGGCGGCGGCTGGCACGTCAGCGGCCGGGTCGCCGCCCGCCTGGACACCGACCAGGACAGCGAGGAGTTCTGGACGCGCACCTACGCGCCGGGCTCGGCCGGACTGGACAACGGCCAGGGCACGATCGACGAGGCGTACCTGGAGTACCGACCGGCCGAAGCGCCATGGAGCATCCGGTTCGGCCGCTTCCAGGCGGCCTGGGGCCTGGACGATGTGATGAAGAAGTCACTCGACCAGAACGACAGCCCCAACTTCGACGTCACCTGGACCGACGGCGCCTGGCTGCAGTGGCGCCCCAACGAGGACTGGACCACGCACTTCATCGTGCGCCACAACGACCGCCGCGGCCCCACCGGCAACCTGCGCCAGCCGCTGGCGTTCAGCGACAGCGATTCGCGCATCGGCGTCTTCGCGGCGGCCGAATCCAAGACTCCGGTCGGCCCGCTCATCCAGCGGATGGTGACCGTCAACTGGCTGCCATCGGCGCTGCATCCCTACGGCGCCTCCGATCCGCGGACGGAGGACTACCTCGCCGTGACCGGCAAGGCCACCGCGCAGTGGCCGCTGGGCGGGAGCGGGACGAAACTCCGGCTCGGCGGCGAGCTGGGCTATGCGCCGAACACGCCGCGCCGGGAAACGATGAACTCCGGCACCGGCGACGCCGACTCGCTGTCCTGGCAGGCCTCGCTCAACTTCATGGACATCGCGCCCGAGCACGATCTGGGCTTCGTCTATGGCCGGGTCGCCGATGGCTGGCTGCTGTCGAGCGACTTCCCGGCCAACAGGAAGCTGGCGGAAGTGCGCTGGGCCTGGCAGGTTTCCGAGGCCTGGCAGCTCCATGTGCGCCTGCGTCGCCGCGAGGAGATCGACCTGCCCGCCACCGCCGCCCGCGCGCGCCGCGACGACGACCTCTACGTGCGCGCGACCTGGCGCTTCTGAGTTCCATTGACCTCAGCGCTGTTCGCCGAAGTGCTCGACGAACGGTGCGCGGTACTTCTGGTGGCAGGCCAGGCAGGCCTGCTGCAGGTCGGCGAATGCCCGGATGACCTGCGTCCCATCGCCACGTTCCGCGGCCTCGCCCATGGCGTTCGCCGCCTCTTCGACCCGACCGTCGAAGCCACGGAACGTGCCGGCATCGGTGCCCAGCCACTTCAGGATCCGCACCTTCTGCATCATCGGCGGCTCCGGGTGATGGGCGATCCCCGGGGCCAGCCGGGCGACCAGCGCCCAGTCCTCGTTGGAGATCGCGCCGGTCACGGCCTGCATGTCGTCCCCGAGTTGCTCCATCACCGCGCGCAGGCTCCCGGGCACCTCCTTGCCTGCGGCGTGTGCATCCATGGTCGCCAATGCGACCGGAAGCGCCGCGACCATGGTGATCGCGGCAATCATCGACACTTTTGGTGTACTCATCGTTGGCTCCTTGGTATTCCACTGGAATCGCCGCCGTAGGACTGCTCGAGTGCGTCGATGATCTCCTCGGCCTCATCGACGACCGTGAACAGGACGGAGTCCTCCGGTTCGATGTAACCCTCGTCGACCAGGTAATCGAAGTTGATCGCGCGGCACCAGAACGCGCGTCCGACCAGCACCACCGGGATCGGCGCGATCTTCCCGGTCTGGATCAGGGTCAGCACTTCGAACAGTTCGTCGAGCGTTCCGTAGCCGCCTGGAAACGCGACCAGCCCCCGCGCATGCATGAGGAAATGCATCTTGCGGATGGCGAAGTAGCGGAAGCGGAACGCCAGCTCCGGACTGATCCAGGGATTGGGGCCCTGTTCGCGGGGCAGGGTGATGT
>JAAZHF010000280.1 GCA_012510865.1 Gammaproteobacteria bacterium | reverse complement strand
GCGCATCACCAGCCGCAGGGGCTTGCCGCGGTCGAACGAGCCGGTGACCGGCAGCACCTCGACGTAGCCTTCGTCGATGCGGACGTTCGCCGTCAGCCGCAGGTCACGGGCGCGCGCGTCCGGGCTCAGGGCCGCTACCTGGATCTGCGAGGTGTGCGTCACCACGTCGCGGACCGAATCGCTGGCGTCGCGGATCCACTGCGCCGCGGCCGCGCAGCCGTCGCAGCAGAAGCGCCGCTCGGCGCCATCCACGCGGGCGGTCGCCGGCTCCGCCGGAAGGGGTTCGCTGCAGTGGAAGCAGCCGGCGGCCGCCGCGTCGTGGGCGCCGCGCGCGGCGGCCGTCGTCGCGACGGTGCCCGCGCTCACCTCACTCCTGCTTGCCGGAAAGCGCCGGCTTCACGTGGGCGGCGCGCTGCCCGGCGGGCAGGCGGCCCTGGAGGCGCCAGGGCATGCCCTCCGGCATCACCTCGAGCTTCCAGTCGTGCTCCGTCCCCACGTCGACGTCGGCGCGCCAGCCGTTGTCGCCCGGCTCGGCGCGGATCTCGAGGTCGGAGGCGGCGAGGGTGGGGTGGCGCATCACCAGCCGCAGGGGCTTGCCGCGGTCGAACGAGCCGGTGACCGGCAGCACCTCGACGTAGCCTTCGTCGATGCGGACGATCGCCGTCAGGCGCAGGTCGCGGGCGCGCGCGTCCGGGCTCAGGTCCGCGACCTGGATCTGCGCGGTGCGCGTCACCACGTCGCCGACCGAATCGCTGGCGTCGCGGGCCGCAAGGCCGACCAGGATCACGCCGGCGACCACCGAGGCCAGCGGCAGCGCGATCACCAGCCACATCATCGGCTCGCGCCAGAACGGTTTTTTCTGCTGCTCATTCATCACAGGGGTCCGAAGAAGCTGCTGTCGACCGTCTCGCTGGCCCCGCCGTCGGCGCTCTCGACGTGGAACACGAGCGGCTGGCGGCCCTTGACGGAGTCCGGTGCGGCGACGATGACCGGGACGCTCAGGACCTGCTGCGGCGCCGCGTGCACCGCGTCCAGGCCGCTGCCACGCAGCTCGATCCCGGCGGGCCCGCCCTCGATCCGGATGCGGTAGACGGCGCTTTCGTCGCTCTTGTTCACCAGCTTGAGGGTGTAGTCGTTCTCGACCTCGCCGCCGCCGACCACGCGGTAGAGCGCGTTGCGATCGCGCAGGACCTCGACGATCAGGGGGCTGCGCATGTTCACGCCCACCACCCAGGCGATCATCAGCCCGGCCAGCAGCGTGCCGTAGACCAGGACCCGCGGGCGCAGGACGCGCGTGGGCTTGCTGTCGATCGCGTTCTGCGTGCTGTAGCGGATGAGCCCGCGCTCGAAGCCCATCTTGTCCATGACCGCGTCGCAGGCGTCGATGCAGGCGCCGCAGGCGATGCATTCGTACTGCAGGCCGTTGCGGATGTCGATGCCGGTCGGGCAGACCTGCACGCACAGGGTGCAGGCGATGCAGTCGCCCAGTTCGTCGGTGGCGAACTTCGGCAGCGGCGCGGCGACCTCGCCGACGCCGCCCAGGGTGATGGTGCCGGCGGCCTGCACGCGGTTGTCGGCGGCGGTCGGATGCAGGGC
>JAAZHF010000279.1 GCA_012510865.1 Gammaproteobacteria bacterium | reverse complement strand
GCCCAGCGCCGAGGCCATCTTGAAGATGCCGGCGCCGCCCCAGGCGCCCATCGACCAGAGGCTGATCGCGCGCTGGCGGTCCGCGCCGCCCCAGCACGTCTTCACCAGGGCCAGGCTCGCCGGCAGGATGCAGGCGGCGGACAGGCCCTGGAGCGCGCGTCCCGACAGCAGCATCGCGGCGCCCGGCGTGCCTGCCGGCGCCAGGGCGATCAGCAGCGAGCCGGCGATCGCCAGCTGGAACCCGATGCGCACCATGCGCAGCCGTCCCACGCGGTCCGCGAGGCCGCCGAACACGACCGTGAAGATGCCGGAGAACAGCGCGGCGGCGGCCACCGCGATGTTCATCAGGCCGGCCGCGACGCCGAGGTCGGCGGCCATCGCCGGGGCGATGTTCAGCGTCGACTGGGCAAACAGCCAGAAGGTCAGGACCCCGAGGACCAGCCCGAAGAGCAGGCGGTCGCTGCCTGCGAAATCGCCCTGCTTCGCAACTGCCGTATGCATGCCGTCTTCCCTCGATCGGTGGCGCCTGGCCGGTGCCGGTGCAAGCGCGACGATAGCGCCATCCGGCGCCCGCGCGCGCGACCGCGCGGCGCTGCGGCGCCGGGCCCGGTCATTGCCAATCGCGGCCCCGCGCGGCTAGAGTCTCGGGGATATCGGCGGGGGAATGCGTGACCATCAAGCTGCGATCCACACGCGCCATGGCATGGGCGGCCGCCTTCGGGCTGGTGCTCCTGCTGTGCGCCGGCCAGGCGCTGGCGCTGGGGCTCGGGCGCATCGAGGTGAAGTCGCGCGCCGGCGAGCCGCTGCTCGCCGAGATCCAGGTGATCTCCAGCGATCCGGCCGAGCTCGACGCGCTGAGCGCGCGACTTGCGAGCCCCGACACCTTCCGCCGCATCGGCCTCCCCGCGCCGGACGCGGTGCTTTCGGGGCTGGAGTTCAGCGTCGCGCTCGACGTCCGCGGTAATCCGGTGATCCGGGTCACCACGCGCGAACCCGTCACCCAGCCGATGCTCACCTTCCTGGTCGAGGTGGACTGGGGCCAGGGGCGCCTCGTGCGCGAGTATTCGGCCCTGGTCGACGCACCGCAGACGGTGGCCGCGCCCGCACAGCCCGCGATCGAGGCTCCGTCCGCCGCGCCGTCGGGAACCATCGTCCGCCCGCCGGGGCCGGTGGCCGGGGAGGCGCTGGCGCAGGACCCCGGGTCCGCGAACGATGGGGCCCCGGCCGAAGCGGGCGATGCGGGCGCGAACGCGGCCGCCGGCGACGATGCGCCCGCGGAGGCGGTGGCCGCCGCGCCGGTGCCCGCGCCCGCGCCCCCGCCTGCGCGTCCCGGGCCGGAAGGCGAGTACGGGCCGGTGCAGGCCGGCGAGACCCTCGGCGAGATCGCCCAGCGCCTGGTCGGCGACGGCATCCGGCGCGAGCAGGCCGTCGTCGCGTTGTTCAGGGCCAATCCCGAGGCCTTCATCGCCAACAACCTGAACCTGGTCCGGCAGGGCGCGGTGCTGCGCATCCCCGATCGCAGCGAGATCGCGGGCCTCGACCTGGCGGAGTCGCGCGCGCTGATGCGCGAACAGATCGCCGCGTGGCGGGAGATGATCGAGCCGGCCCCGCTGCCGGAGGCCGCGGCCTCCGGCGAGGCGGGAGCCGCGGTGGCCGGGGACGGCAGCGGCGGCCGCGCCGGCGGGCCGCGGGTCGCCGACGCCCGCCTGGAGATCGTGCCGCCGGCGGCCGGCGAGGGCCGCGAGGCAGGCGTACGATCCGGCATCCAGGCCGGTGGCGAGGGCGAGATGCTGCGACAGGAACTGCAACAGGAACTGCAACAGAACCAGGAGACGCTGGCCGCGCGCGAGGCCGAGGTGGCCGAGCTCAAGGCCCGCGTGGCCGACCTCGAGCGCCTGCAGTCGCAGCAGGCACAGCTGATCGAACTGAAGGACAGCGAGCTCGCCGCGGTGCAGGAGCGGCTGGCGAACGCGCCGGCGGCCCAGGCGGGTGACGCCGCGGGCCTTCCCTGGGCATGGATCGGGGCGGGCCTGCTGCTGGTGGGCCTTATGGCCTGGCTGCTGCTGCGCCGCTCGCCGCGGTCGACGCCGCGGCCGCGCTTCGACGCCGCCACCCTGGCCGCGGCCACGTCGGCCAGCGGCCCGTCGACGCCCGCCGCGAAGCCGCCGGTCCCGGAGGCCCCGCCGGCGGCGCGCACCGCGCCGACCTGGCACGCGGACGGCGCACCGGAAGCCGCCTCGCTTCCTTCGGGGCAGTCGCCCGGCGCCGCGCACCGGGAGGCCCTCGAAGCGGTCGACGCCGCCGTGATCGCCTCGCTGAACCCCGCGCCGGGGGGCGTCGAGCGCATCGAACTGGCCCGCGCCTACATCGACCTCGGCGACGTCGAGACGGCCCGCGACCTGCTCCGCGAGGTGGCCGACGCCGGCGACCCGGCGGCGCGGGCCGAAGCCACCCGGATCCTGGACGGGATCGCCTGATCCGGGCGCCGCGGAGGTCCGCGGCGCCCGGTCCGTGGACGCCATGCGCTACGCCCTGGGCATCGAATACGACGGCGGCGACTTCCTGGGCTGGCAGCGCCTGACGCAGGCCGGCGTGGAGAGCAACCAGACGCTGCAGGCGGCGCTGGAGACGGCGCTGTCCCGGGTGGCCGACGCCCCGGTCGCCACCACCTGCGCCGGCCGCACCGACGCCGGCGTCCACGCCCGCTGCCAGGTGGTGCATTTCGACAGCGAGGCGGAGCGCAGTCCGCGCAACTGGATGCTGGGCACCACCTCGCTGCTGCCGCCGTCGATGTCGGTACGCTGGTGCCAGGCGGTGGACGAAGGCTTCAATGCGCGCTTCTCCGCGCGCGCGCGCCGCTACCGCTACGCCATCCTCAACCGTGCCGTGCGGCCGGCCCTGGGTCGCCAGTACCTGGCCTGGACGCCGCGCCCGCTCGATGCCGAGGCCATGCACCGCGCCGCCCAGGCGCTGGTGGGCGAGAACGACTTCTCCTCCTTCCGCACCGTGCAGTGCCAGGCGCCCCACGCCCGGCGCGAACTGCAGGAGATCCAGGTCAGCCGCGAAGGGGACGTGGTCGCGGTCGAGGTCCGGGCCAACGCGTTCCTGCATCATATGGTCCGCAACATCGTGGGTTCGCTGCTCGAGGTCGGGGCCGGCGCGCGCCCGGAGCCGTGGATCGCCGAGGTGCTGCATGCGCGCGATCGCCGCCTCGCCGGACCGACGGCGCCCGCGGGCGGCCTGGTCTTCCTCGGTCCGCTCTATCCCGACGGCTTCGGCCTGCCGGCCGAGGTCAGCCTTGGCGCCGGCGCGCCGTGCTCCATCCTCCAGCTCCCGCGTCCCTGATATGCCACGCACTCCCCATCGAACCCGCATCAAGTTCTGCGGCATGGCCCGCGCCGGCGACGTACGGCTGGCGGGGGAGCTGGGCGTGGACGCCGTGGGCTTCGTGTTCGCCCAAGACAGCCCGCGCCAGCTGCGTGCGGCCGAGGCGCGCGCGCTGCGCGCCGCGCTGGCGCCGCTGGTGGACGTGGTCGCGGTGTTCCGCGACAACAGCGCCGGGGAGGTGCGCGAGGTGGTCCGGCTGCTTCGGCCCGGGCTCCTCCAGTTCCACGGCGACGAGGACGGCGCCTTCTGCCGGCGCTTCGACCTTCCCTACGTGAAGGCGGTCGCGATGGGCGGGGGCACGCCGCCCGACGCCGCCGCGCTGCAGGCCGCGTACCCGGACGCAGCGGGCTTCCTGTTCGACAGCCACGGCGGCGGCCACGACGGCGGCAGCGGCCGCTGCTTCGACTGGGCGGCGCTGCCGGCGGGCCTGTCGCGCCCCTTCCTGCTGTCGGGCGGCCTGTCGCCCCGGAACGTCAATGATGCCGTCGTCCGCACCCGGCCCTGGGGCGTCGACGTCAGCAGCGGGATCGAGGCGGCGCCGGGCCGCAAGGACGGCGAGCTGATGCGCGCCTTCGTCGCCGAAGTCCGGCGAGCCGACTGCAGTCCCGACGCGAGCGCGCCGGGCTCCGGAGAGACCCCATGACCGACATGCCCATCGACTACCACGCCTTCCCCGACGCGGCGGGCCACTTCGGCCGCCACGGCGGCCGCTTCGTGGCCGAGACCCTGGCGGGCCCCCTGCAGGAGCTGGCCGCGGCCTACGACGCCGCGCGCGCGGACCCGGGCTTCGTCGCCGCCTTCGAGGCCGACCTCGCCGACTACGGCGGACGCCCGAGCCCGATCTACGAGGCGACCGGCCTGTCGCGCCACGTCGGCGGCGCGCGCATCCTGCTCAAGCGCGAGGACCTGAACCACACCGGCGCGCACAAGATCAACAACACCATCGGCCAGGCGCTGCTCGCCAGCCGCAGGGGCAAGACCCGCATCATCGCCGAGACCGGCGCCGGGCAGCACGGCGTGGCCAGCGCCACCGTGGCCGCTCGCCTGGGCCTGGAGTGCGTGGTCTACATGGGCGCGACCGACATCGAGCGGCAGAAGATCAACGTCTTCCGCATGAAGCTGCTGGGCGCGACCGTGGTGCCGGTGACCAGCGGGTCGGCCACGCTCAAGGACGCGCTCAACGAGGCCATGCGCGACTGGGTCACGAACGTGCGCGACACCTTCTACATCATCGGCACGGTCGCCGGACCCGACCCGTATCCGCGCATGGTGCGCGACTTCAACGCGGTGGTCGGCAAGGAGGCGCGCGCGCAGATGCTGGAGCGCCACGGGCGCCTGCCCGACGTGGTCACCGCCTGCGTGGGTGGCGGGAGCAACGCCATCGGCATCTTCCACGCCTTCCTCAACGACCCCGGCGTGCGCCTGGTCGGCGCCGAGGCGGCGGGCGAGGGCATCGCCAGCGGCCGGCACGCGGCCTCGATCTCCGCCGGGCGCGTGGGCGTGCTGCACGGCAACCGGACCTACGTGCTGTGCGACGACGACGGCCAGGTGGTCGAGACGCACTCGGTCTCGGCCGGGCTGGACTATCCGGGGGTGGGACCCGAGCACGCCTTCCTCGCAGAGACCGGCCGGGCGGAGTACGTCGGCGTGACCGACGACGAGGCGCTTGAGGCCTTCCACCTGCTGGCGCGCACCGAGGGCATCCTCGCGGCGCTGGAGTCGAGCCACGCCGTGGCCCAGGCCATCAAGCTGGCGCGCGACATGCCCGCGGACGCGCTGGTGCTGTGCAACCTGTCCGGGCGCGGCGACAAGGACGTGCACACCATCGCCGCGCGCGAGGGGGTGGAGGTATGAGCGTCCAGCGCATCGCACGCCGATTCGAGGCCCTGCGCGCCGCCGGCCGCAAGGCGCTGGTGCCCTTCATCACCGCCGGCGACCCGGGGCTCGAGGACACCGTGCCCGTGATGCACGCCATGGTCGCGGCCGGTGCGGACGCGATCGAGCTCGGGGTCCCGTTCTCCGACCCCATGGCCGACGGCCCGACCATCCAGCGCAGCTCCGAGCGGGCGCTGGCACGGGGCGCCGGCATGGCCTGGGTGCTGGAGCAGGTGCGCGAGTTCCGCCGGCGCGACGACGCCACCCCGGTCACGCTCATGGGCTACCTGAACCCGGTGGAGATCCGCGGGCCGACGGTCTTCGCCGCGGCCGCGGCGAAGGCCGGGGTCGACGGCGTGCTGCTGGTCGACCTTCCGCCGGAGGAGGCCGGCGAATTCCGGGAGGCCTTCGCGGCCCACGGCGTCGCCCTCGTGCTGCTGGCCTCGCCGACCACCGGCGAGGAACGCATGCAGATGCTCTGCAGCCTCGCCCAGGGCTACCTGTACTACGTGAGCATGGCCGGGGTGACCGGGGACTCCGCGCGCCTGGATGCCGCAGCCGCGGCCGCCCACCTGCGCGCGATCCGCGCCCGCAGCCCGGTGCCGGTGGTGGTCGGCTTCGGGATCCACGACGCCGCCAGCGCCGCGGCGATGGCGGTGGACGCCGACGGGGTCGTGGTCGGCAGCGCCCTCGTCAAGGCCATGGACGCCGCCGGAAGCGGACGGGCCGCCGCAGCCGCCGCGGCGTTCCTGTCGCCCCTGCGCCGGGCGCTGGACGCCGGCGCCGCCGGGCCGGTGGGCTAAACTCCCCCGGTTCGCGGCTCCGCCCGCAGAAGGATCACGGCACCACATGTCCTGGCTGAAGAAACTCATGCCCGCCCGCATCCGCACCGAGGGCAGCCCCGCACGCAAGCGCAGCGTGCCCGAAGGGCTGTGGGAAAAGTGCGACAGCTGCGGCGCGGTGCTCTACCGCCCCGAGCTCGAGGAGAACCTCGAGGTCTGCCCCAAGTGCGCCCACCACATGCCGATCCGCGCCCGCGCGCGGCTGGCGGCCTTCCTCGACGCCGGTTCCGGGGTCGAGATCGGCGCCCGCCTGGGGCCGACGGACGTGCTCCGCTTCCGCGACCAGAAGAAATACTCCGACCGCATCAAGGCCGCGCAGAAGGCCACGGGCGAGCGCGACGCCCTGGTGGCGATGGAGGGGCGGCTCAAGGGCAGCCCGATCGTCGCCAGCGCCTTCGACTTCGCCTACATGGGCGGCTCGATGGGCTCGGTGGTGGGCGAGCGCTTCACGCTCGGTGCCGAGCGCGCGCTCGAGATCGGCTCGCCGTTCGTGAACTTCTCCGCCAGCGGCGGCGCGCGCATGCAGGAAAGCCTGTTCTCGCTGCTGCAGATGGCCAAGACCTCGGCCGCGCTCGGTCGCCTGCGCGCCGCGGGCCTGCCGTACATCTCGGTGATGACGCACCCCACGACCGGCGGCGTCTCGGCCTCGTTCGCGATGCTGGGCGACATCAACCTGGCGGAGCCGAAGGCGCTGATCGGCTTCGCGGGGCCGCGCGTGATCGAGCAGACGGTGCGCGAGACCCTTCCCGAGGGATTCCAGCGCTCGGAGTTCCTGCTCGAGCACGGTGCGATCGACCAGATCTGCGACCGGCGCGAGATGCGCGACCGCATCGCCGGCCTGCTGGCCATGCTGATGCGCCAGCCGGCGCCGGCGGTCGACGCGGACGCGGCGCCGTGAGCGCCGGGCAGCGCCGCTGGTTCGGCACCGACGGCATCCGCGGCCGGGTGGGCGAGGGCCCCATCTCCGCGGACTTCATGCTCCGCCTGGGCAACGCCTACGGCCATGCGCTGACCGCCGCGGTGAAGGGCGGCGACGAGTGGCGCAAGCCGATGGTGATCATCGGCAAGGACACCCGCATCTCGAACTACATGTTCGAGGCCGCGCTGGAGGCCGGCCTGGTGGCCGCCGGCGTCGACGTGCAGCTCATGGGGCCGATGCCGACCCCCGCGGTGGCGCACCTGACGCACTCGATGCGCGCGGACGGCGGCATCGTCATCTCCGCCTCGCACAACCCGCACCACGACAACGGCATCAAGTTCTTCAACGCGCACGGCGAGAAGCTCGACGACGCCACCGAGCTCGCGATCGAGGCCGCGCTGGAGCAGCCGTTCCGGACCGTGGCCTCCGACCGCCTGGGCAAGGCGGTGCGCACCCGCGACGCGATCGGCCGCTACGTCGAGGCCTGCAAGGGCTCGGTACCGCGCAGCTTCGACCTCGAGGGCATGCGCATCGTGGTGGACTGCGCGCACGGCGCCACCTACCAGATCGGGCCGATGGTGCTGCGCGAACTGGGCGCGCGCGTGGACGCCATCGGCGTCGACCCCAACGGCACCAACATCAACGACGGCGTCGGGTCGACCCATCCCGAGGGCCTGGCCGCGCGCGTGCGCGAAACCGGCGCGGACCTGGGCATCGCCTTCGACGGCGACGGCGACCGGGTGGTGTTCGTCGACGGCGACGGCGTGGTCCGCGATGGCGACGACCTCGTGTACCTGCTGGCCTGCGACTGGCAGGACAGCGGCCGCCTCTGCGGCCCGGTGGTCGGCACCCTGATGACGAACTACGCGCTGGAACAGGCGCTTGCCGGCCGCGGCATCCCCTTCATCCGCACCCGGGTGGGCGATCGCTACGTCCACCAGGCCCTTGTCGAGCACGGCGGCATCCTCGGAGGCGAGGCCTCGGGGCACCTGCTGTGCCTGGACCGCGCCACCACCGGGGACGGCATCGTCAGCGCGCTGCAGGTGCTCGAGGTGCTGCACAGGCGGGGCACCGGGCTGGCCGGAGCACTCCGCGGCCTGGTCAAGCTGCCGCAGCGCACGGTGAACGTCCGCGTGGCCAACGGCGCGCGACCGGCCGAGGCCGAGGGCGTGAAGTCGGCGCTGGCGGAGGCCCAGCGCCTGGTGGCCGGGCGCGGGCGGGCCTTCCTGCGCCCCTCCGGCACCGAGCCGGTGGTCCGGGTGACCGTGGAGGCCGACGACGAGGCGCTGGTGTCGGCCACGCTCGAGCGCCTGGCGGAGGCGGTCCGGGCGGCGGCCTGAGGGCGCCCCCGAGCGGGCCAGGCGGTATCATGTGCGGCCTGCGCTCCCGCCGGGAAGCGCCGCGATCAGGGCAGGCCATGGCACCGCGAATCCCAACCCTCGACATCCGCCGATTCACCCACCCCGCGAGCCCGGGCGACCGCCTGGACTTCGTCGCCGACCTCGGCGCCGCGTACCGCGAGTGGGGCTTCGCCGGCATCCGCAACCACGGCATCCCGCAGCAGCTGATCGACGAGGCCTACGACGCGTTCAAGGCCTTCTTCGCGCTGCCGGAAGAGACCAAGAGGAAGTACCACGTGCCCGGCGGCGGCGGCGCGCGCGGCTACACGCCCTTCGGCATCGAGACCGCGAAGGACTCCAAGCACTTCGACCTCAAGGAGTTCTGGCACATCGGCCGCGAGATCCCCGACGACTCCGTCCACCGCGCAGTGATGCCGCCGAACCTGTGGCCGGAGGAAGTCCCTGCATTCCGCGAGAAGGGCTATGCGCTCTACCAGGCGCTCGACGAACTGGGCTCGCAGGTGCTGCGCGCGCTGGCGCTGCACATCGACCTGCCGGAGGACTACTTCGCCGACAAGACCGACGTCGGCAATTCGATCCTGCGCCCGATCCATTACCCGCCGATCACCGCCGACGACATCCCCAACGTGCGCGCCGGCGCCCATGGCGACATCAACCTGATCACGCTGCTGGTCGGGGCCAGCGCCGCGGGCCTCGAGGTGCTGTCGCACGACGGCGAGTGGGTGCCCTTCACGTCCGACGCCGACACCATCGTGGTCAACATCGGCGACATGCTGCAGCGGCTCACCAACCACGTGTATCCGTCCACCATCCACCGCGTTGTGAATCCGCCCGGCGAACTTGCGCGGCAGACGCGTTATTCGGTGCCGTTCTTCCTGCACCCCAACCCGGACTTCCTGATCGACGTGCTGCCCTCGTGCATCACCGCCGACAACCCCAGCCGCTATCCCGAGCCGATCACCGCGCAGGGCTACCTCGAGGAGCGGCTGCGCGAGATCAAGCTGGCCTGAGCGCCGTGGCCGCAGGCGTTCCCGCGCATGCATCGATGCGCGGGAACGCCTAGAATCCCCTGTTCGATACACACCTCCGAGGTACTCCATGCGCGCACGCATCGTCGCCGGCAACTGGAAGCTCAATGGCAGCCGCGGATTCGCCGCGGGCCTGCTGGCCGACGTCGCCGCGGCGCTGCCGGTGGCCGGCGTCGACGTCGTGGTGCTGCCGCCTGCGACGCACCTGGCCGCGCTGGCCTCGGAGTGGGGCGGGCGCGGCATCGGCTTCGGCGGCCAGGACGTCAGCGAGCACGCGGAAGGCGCGTACACCGGCGAAGTCTCGGCCGCGATGCTGGCCGACGTCGGCGCGCGCTTCGCGCTGGTCGGCCACTCCGAGCGCCGCCAGTACCACCGCGAGGACAGCGCGCTGGTGGCGCGCAAGTTCGCCGCCGCGCGGGCCGCGGGACTGCGCCCCATCCTGTGCGTGGGCGAGTCGCGCGCGGAGCGGGAGTCCGGGTCGACCGAGGCCGTGATCGCGTCCCAGCTGCGGCCGGTGCTCGAGCTGGCCGGGGCCGCCGGCTTCGACGGGGCGGTGGTCGCCTACGAGCCGGTCTGGGCGATCGGGACCGGGCTGACCGCGAGCCCGCAGCAGGCGCAGGACGTCCACGCCTTCATCCGTAGCGAGGTCGCGGCCATGGATGCTAAGATTGGGAATTCACTGCCGATCCTCTACGGTGGCAGTGTGAAGCCCGCCAACGCCGCCGAGCTGTTCGCCATGCCCGACGTCGATGGAGGCCTCATTGGCGGAGCCTCGCTCGTCGCCGCGGACTTCCTGGCCATCGTGGCCGCGGCGGCCCGCTGACGGCCAGGGGATCCCTGGGAACGGAACCATGCTGCAGCTCATCCTCCACATCGCCTTCGTGCTGGTCGCCATCGCGCTGGTCGCGCTGATCCTGATGCAGCGCGGCGCGGGCGCCCAGGCCGGTTCCGGCTTCGGCGGCGGCGCGTCGGCCACCGTCTTCGGTGCGCGCGGCGCCTCGAACTTCCTCAGCAAGTCCACCAAGTGGCTTGCCATCACCTTCTTCGCCATGACCCTGTTCATGGCCTGGCAGGCGACCCGCATGGCGCGCGAGGCCGGCCCCGCGGCGGTCGACCTCGGCGTGATGTCCGAGATCCCGGCGGCCCCCGGCGCGGCGCCGCCCACGGGAACGGTTCCTGCGGCGCCGGGGGCGCCGCCCGCCGGGCCGGAGTCCACCGTGCCCTCCGTGCCGGAGGAACTGCCGCCCGCCGTACCACCCCCCGCGCAGGGGGAAACGGGGCAGGAAGCCCCGCAGGACGGCTGATAGCGATTACAATATCGCGCCCCGTGCCGCGGTACGGGAACCAGACAACAAGCATAGCCCAGGTGGCGGAATTGGTAGACGCACTACCTTGAGGTGGTAGCGGCTTCGGTCGTGGGGGTTCGAGTCCCCCCTTGGGCACCAACACGCGTCGGGCGCGGCCGGTCACGGCCGCCCCGGCACCAGCAAGCAAAGGGCCGCGGAAGCGGCCCGTAGCCGAGAGAACACCGTGCTGGCTGAATACCTGCCGACCCTGCTGTTCCTGATCGTGGCCACTGGCATCGGCGTCGCCCTGATCCTCATAGGCAATGCCCTCGGGCCGAAGTTCCACCATCCCGAGAAGTACACGGCATACGAGTGCGGGTTCCCCGCGTTCGAGGACTCGCGGATGCAGTTCGACATCCGCTACTACCTCATCGCCATCCAGTTCATCGTCTTCGACCTGGAAATCATCTTCATCGTGCCGTGGGCGACCGTGTTCCGCGAACTCGGCGTGCTCGGCCTGATCGAGATGGGCATCTTCGTGGGCATGCTGCTCATCGGCTTCATCTACGTTTGGAAGAAGGGAGCGCTCGAATGGGAGTGATCCAGGCCGCGCGCCGGCTCGCCGACGCGGCGAGCAATCCGCTGTCCGAGGGGCGCGTCGACGACATCCTGCGGCCCGAGGGCGACAACCCGGTCCTGGACCAGGGCTTCGTCACCACCAGCTCCGACATCCTGCTCAACTGGGCGCGCACCGGCTCGATGTGGCCGGTGACCTTCGGGCTGGCCTGCTGTGCCGTCGAGATGATGCACGCCGGCGCCGCGCGCATCGACATGGACCGCTACGGCGTGATCTTCCGCCCGTCGCCGCGCCAGTCCGACGTCATGATCGTGGCCGGCACCCTGGTCAACAAGATGGCCCCGGCGCTGCGCAAGGTCTACGACCAGATGCCCAACCCGAAGTGGGTCATTTCCATGGGCAGCTGCGCCAACGGCGGCGGCTACTACCACTATTCGTACTCGGTGGTGCGCGGCTGCGACCGCGTGGTCCCGGTCGACATCTACGTGCCCGGCTGCCCGCCGACGGCCGAGGCGCTGGTGCACGGCATCCTGCAGCTGCAGCGCAAGATCCGGCGTTCGACCAACTTCGGCGACGAGAAGACGGGGCAGCGCAATGTCTGAGTCGGCCACCGCGTTCGCGGCGCGCCTCCGCGCGCGCTTCCCGTCCGCCCTGGTCAAGGTCGCGCTCCCGCGCGGCGAGGTCGGCATGGTGCTCGCGGCGTCGGAGTGGCGCGCCGCCTGCCTCGCGCTGCGCGACGAGTTCGGCTTCGAGGTGCTGGCCGACCTCTGCGGCGTGGACCACCTGGGCTACGGCACCGACGAGTGGGACACCGACGTCTCCTCCGAGGGCTTCAGCCGCGGCGTCGAGGGGCGTGGCCCCGGGCGGTTCCGCTACGGCGAGACGCCGAGCCAGCAGCTGCCAGAGCCGGACGGCGAAGGCGCGATCCCGCTGCCCGAGAACCGCTTCTCGGGGGTGGCCCAGCTGCTGTCGATCTCCAACAACCGCCGCCTGCGCGTCACCTGCCACGCGCCCGACGACGCCCTGCCGTCGGTGGATTCGCTGTGCGACGTGTGGCCCGGCGTCAACTGGTTCGAGCGCGAGGCCTTCGACCTCTTCGGCATCGTGTTCCCGGGGCACCCCGACCTGCGCCGGATCCTGACCGACTACGGCTTCATCGGCCACCCGTTCCGCAAGGACTTCCCGCTGATCGGCAACGTCGAGGTCCGCTACGACGCCGAGAAGCAGCGCGTGATCTACGAGCCGGTGACCTCGGTCGAGCCGCGCGTGCTCGTGCCGCGCGTGATCCGCGACGACGCCCGCTACGAGACCACGGTCGGGGAGTCGCGCGACCTCCCGGCGCCGCACGTCTGCGGCCACGGCGTTGCAGGAGACAGCAAGTGAGCAGCATCCAGCCCCCGAGCGAGCTCCTGGCCAGCAATCCGGCCGAGGCGCGCAAGGAAATCCGCAACTACACGCTGAACTTCGGTCCGCAGCACCCGGCGGCGCACGGCGTCCTGCGCCTGATCCTCGAGATGGACGGCGAGGTCGTGCAGCGCGTCGACCCCCACGTGGGGCTGCTGCACCGCGGCACGGAGAAACTCGCGGAGTCGAAGCCGTTCAACCAGTCGATCGGCTACATGGACCGCCTCG